>JASHVN010000580.1 GCA_030044555.1 Xanthobacteraceae bacterium
CGGCCCTGCCGGCGCGCCGCCGCAACGCCAACCGCATACGACAGGCCGTTGCCGACGGCGCCGAATTCACGCACCGTCGTGTAGCGCTCCGCCGGCCGGCCGCGCATCTGGGTGTTGAAATAGGCTTGATGGCCGCCGCCGACGACGCAGACCCAATCCTTTGGCACGACCGCGTCGATAGCCCGGATCGCTTCGCGCGGATCAAGCACACCAGGCTCGATGTCGAACGGCATCGAGTCCGCCGGCTCGTTCGCAATACGATGTGCGAGCTCTTTCGAGCGTATGGCAGCCGCCGTCGGTTTGCCGACGCCGAGTCTCTTGTCGAGGCCGGCAAGGATGGCCTCGACGCCGGTGAGCGCATCGGATCTCAGATAGAGGTCGGCCGCCTTCTGGCCGTCGCGCAGGCCGCGTGGCGCATCGTCCAACTGGATCTTGCAGGCCTTGCCCCAGTAGTGGCCGCCGCCGACGTAGTAGGACAGGCTGGTGCCGACCGCGAGCACCAGGTCCGCGGACTCGTACATCTCTCTGCCCAACGACGTGAAGTAGCTGCCGGTGGTGCCAAGCCCGAACGGATGGTCGTGGAACAGGCCGCGCGCCGGCAGCGTGTTGGAGAGCAAGGCGCCGCAGCGATCGGCGAGCTTGATCACCGCATCGCGTGCGCCGGACCACATCACGCCGCGGCCGCCGAGGATGATCGGCCGCTTTGCCGCGGCTAGCCGCTCGACAACCGCGGCCACGATCTCGGGATCGGGCTGCATGCGCCCGACCTTGGGCTGGTACATCGCCGAGGTCTCGTAGGGCTGGTTGGCCATGTGTTCGACCTTCTGCAGGTCGTAGGGAATGCCCAGCACTACCGGGCACCGCTCGTACTTGACGATGTGGAAGGCCTCGCGCACGTAGTCCATCATGCGTGGCACGCTGTGCGCGGCGATGTAACGCGCGCCGGTCGCCGTCACCAGGGGCGCCTGGTCAATGTATTGGTTGTAGAACTTGGCGTTGATCGGCGACTCGCCGGCAAACACCACCATCGGCAGGCGGGCGCGAACCGCGGCCGGTAGCGCCGTCATCAACTGCGTCACCCCGGGGCCGCAGGTGACCGAGGCAACGGCGACCTTGTTGGTTGCCACGTTGTAGGCCGTCGCCGCCGCTACGGTGACGTGCTCGTGCCTGACGTGGACGGTATGCACGCCCGGCAATTTGGCAAAGGCGGTGGACCAGTGCATGTTGCCATCGCCCATCAGGACGAACTGCGTGTCGACCCCCTCGGCATGGAATGCTTCGGCAAGGGCTTCGTAGAGTTTAGGCATGGGCGCGCCACCGCTTGGATTATGAGCAGATCGGGTATGTAACAAGCAAGCATGCCCGGCAACGCTCCGTCAATTGTTTGGGACAGCGAAGCAGGCCTCGTTACGGTCCGGCCCCCGTGAGCGCTGCGGATCATTAGCGGACTTCAACAACACATTTGCGATGTCCGCCAGGCGCCAAAGGCAGGCCAGCGAAGGACTAAGCTCACCGGTAGAGATTAAGCTAGTCCATCAGAGCAGAATGAAGAACCAGACCGTCCTTTCGCAGGACACATCTGACGCTTTTGAAGCCCGCCAGCCGGAACGCATCACGTTGTTCTTCAACTGTCATGTACAGGGCTTCATCTTTCATCCCGTCCGGCCCGACATAGTGATCACAGACGAGGTATTGCCCATTTGCCTTGAGCAGACTTCGCACGGACGCATGAAGACTGGGAACGCGTCGCTTGTGCCGCACTTCGTGAACGGCCTGCATCGTGATTACGGCATCGAAAGTGCCGAGCGCCGCCGGCCAGCCCGGGTTTTTAAAGCGTAATTATCTGCACGTGCGGCTAAGTCGCTGAAATCGCGGGGATTCAACTAAGGGGCGGGAAAATCCCTCCCTCTCCGCCGGCGCTGCCGCCATCTCGTGACACGATACCCTGGTTTCCGAGTTGAATCGTGCCGCGCCGCCGGTCCTTCCTCTGGGTTGAAGGTATCGAGCGCAGTTGTTGTTAGCCAATAACCGTCCGGTGACGCGGGACGGACGCACAAAGCATCACACCCTCGCGAGATTGGCGCGGTTAAGGTCCGTGACTTTGGCAACCCCCGACAGCAGCATGGTGGACTTCAACTCGAACGCCAGCTGCGCATAGACGCTTTTGACGCCGAGCGAGCCGCCGTCGATGAGGCCCCACAGCGCGGGCCGGCCGATGCCGACGGCGGTTGCCCCGAGCGACAGCGCCTTGAAGATATCGATGCCGCGGCGGACACCGCTGTCCAGAATGACCGGCACCCGGCCGCCGACCTCATCGACCGCCGCGCGCAGCAGGCTGATGGAAGCCGGGCCGCCGTCCATTTGCCGGCCGCCGTGGTTGGAGACCCATATTCCGGCAGCGCCTTCCGCCAGGCTCTGGCGAATATCGTCGGGTTGCACGACGCCTTTCACCAGCACCGGCAGCCCCGACGCTTCGCGCAGGAACGTAATGTCGCTGAAGCTCAGGTCGCGTTTCTGGTCGTGGAAATTGCCGTGCCCGCCGAATTTCGGATCGTGGTTGCCCGCAGTGAGCGCGGGGTCGTGCGGGCGGCCCAGCGCGATGTAAGCGTCGCTCTGACCGGGACCGAGCGCATCGGCAGTCAACACGACGGCGGAAAAGCCCGCCGCCTTGGCGCGCTGTACCAACCAGCGATTAATCTCCATGTCGCGGTTCATATAAATCTGGAACCACTTGGGCCCGGTGGTGGCCTTCGCGATCGCCTCCATGGGCTGGTTCGACGCCCCCGACGCGACGAACAGCGAGCCGGCCATGCCGGTGCCTGCTGCGTTGGGCAGTTCGCCGTTGATGTGGAAGTTGCCCTGGGCGCCGGTCGGACAAGTGATCACCGGAATCGGCAGCGCGTGACCAAGCAGCGTCGTGCGCAGGTCGATATCTTCAACGTCTTGCAGGCGGCGCGGCAGGATCGGGAAATCGTAAAATGCGCGCCGGTTCTCGCGGTAAGTCCAGCCGTCACCGCACGGCCCCATGATCGCAAAGCGCCCGGGCGAGAGAATCTTGCGCGCTTCATCCTCAAGGCGCTCGATACTGACGACTTTCAGCTCGCGCTCCTGCGAGCTGGGCTCGCCGAAGTCGGATGGCGACATCAATGTTAGGCTGGCAGTGACATCGGCTTCAGTGTGGGTGTGGGCCACGGCGCTGGTCGTCTCCGATGCCGCTGCAAGTGCTGCGCCGCCGGCCGCAAATGTCTGGATAAGATTGCGCCGTGATGTGCCCATGATGTGCCTCCCTCGATTATTGGAAGACAGCATCGCGTTCGCGGTCCACACCGTCAACGTACGCAAATGAAGGGATGGTCTGCCGGCTTCGCGGGGCACGACGGCTCACAAGCCCGCGGCCGTGAGCGCGTTGAATTGCCAGCCCCCTGTTGTCCGGGTCTGCAAATGAAAAAACCCCGCCGATCGAGCGGGGCCAAGGGAGGAATCTACAAGCAAGATGCAATGACCGCATTTTTCCCGATTCGCGGGGCGTGGGCGAACGCCGTTTGGTTGTTTCGGGTCCGGTTGTGTGCTACCTTACCGTGCAGATTTTATTGTTGTTTGCTTTGACCGACGAATAGGATGCATCCTTGGTGGGTAAATTACCTATTTTACCGCCGTTTCGAGATGCGCGCAGGGCGAAGCGGCAGAAAGTGCATTATCCGGCTTGGATACAAGTCGACTCCAGTCGGACGCCCATTGAATGCTTAATCAAAGACATGTCGGATTCCGGCGCTCGTTTGGAGCTTCCTCCTCTGATCCGGTCGTTGCCGTTCAGATTTGCGTTATGGCTGGACAAGAATGGCAAGGTGCAGCGCTCATGCGAGGTCGTGTGGAGGCGTGCTTACAGCGTGGGTGTTCGTTTCGCAGCGCATAATTGAGAATCGCAGTGAGAAATGCACGGGGCAAGCGAGCGTCGGCCCCGCGCTGGTATGTGTCAGATCGATTTGCCGCCGGAGATTGGCTTTAGCTTAAGCCGACACGACCAAAACTCGAACATTGCCGGCATTCGCCAGCAAACTCACCTAGCCCCTAGGCATTTGCGCTCGCCCGCTAGTTGCTGGAATATAACCATGCGGCTTCTGGATGGGGATCTATGCGTATCAACAGGCGGCTGGCGACGGCGGTAATCGCGTCCCTATTGTGGTGCAGTTCGGTCGTCGTGACCTCCGCTGACATGGAAGAATGCCAAAGCGCCATTGACCAGCTTCGCTCCGCCAAAAGCGACTGGGCTGATTCCTTGAAAGGATACGCCGATTGTTTGGAAAGCAGCGACGGTCACGACGACTGTTCGACCGAGTTTTCGAGGCTGCGTTCCGACCAAGATGATTTTGAGTCGGCCGTTTCTCAGTATGGGGACGACTGCAGCGACTAAGAGCACACCGGCGGTGCGTTGCGGGAATCTCGGCTAGTGGCAGGCTTCTCCCGCGCCCCAGAATCGGGGCTATGGAGAAAGCGATGACTAAGCCCGAAGAATGCCCAAAATGCTTTGGCACCGGCCAGCTTCCGATAATGCAGTCCCCATATCCGATACGGAAGCTGGAGCCGATATGGTGCCCTGACTGCGGCGGCACCGGCTTGCTTCCGCCGCCGCAGCCGACGCCACCAAAGCCGCCGCCCCGGTCAGCCCCGCTTAAGCCCAAGGCGCGTATAGCTAGACTGATACGGCGGCCCGCACCGCGATAGGCCCATCTAAGAGCCCCGGCCTCAACGCCGGGGCTTTGGCCGGCCCTTTACATCCGCTCGACCCATTGGGCGCGGGATGGTCCAGGCGGGAACGGATCGCCGAAATATTGGGTTTCGCGGACAACTTGTTCGCCGGCAAATTCCATGATGCTCACCGTATAGGATGGCTGCCCATCGTAAGTGAGGATGAATTCGCTGACCCAAAGATCGGCGGCGCCGATAATGCGCCGCACTGAGAATCGCTTGGCGTTCGGCTGCGCCATGCGCGACGCCTGAATGCGGTCGCGGCCGCGAATGCGCTCGCCCGATTGCGGATATTCCAGCACTGCGTCCGGCCGGTAAATCTGATGT
>JASHVN010000581.1 GCA_030044555.1 Xanthobacteraceae bacterium
TCCATCACGTTGAGCGGAACGCGGACGCCGGCCGCGGCGACGCCGGCGCGCAGATCGCGCGATTGCTCGAGCGCCTCCGGCGAAAGCCACTTGCGGTCGTGGCCCCACAGGCTTGGCCCCTCGGTGCGCTCTTCTGGCTTCCAGGTCGCCGTATCGACGGTGCGGCCGCCCCAGCCGTATTCAAACAAAAACTGCGACGGCGACCACGAATAGAACGAAGTGACGTGGTCGTTGACGTGGCGGCCCAGCGTCGTGCCGATCATTTCCGGCTTGCGCAGCGCGATGTCGTAGCCCTGGCCGACGTCGTCGAGATAGCACAGCTCGACCATCAGATGATGGATGCCGTTCTTGCCCGTTGAGATGAAAGCGAGGCTGTGATGGCGCGGATTAAGGTGGAAGAAGTAGGCCGGGAACGGCTTGAGGAAATAATCGGTGAGCTTGAAGTTGAGAATCTCCGTGTAGAACGGCACGACCTCGTCGAGCCGCTCCGCCGTGAGCACCGCATGACCCATGCCAAGGGGGCCGGTGCGGAAACCGGAGATGGAGCGGCCGGGCTTGAATGGATCGCTTGCAATCTCGGCGCCGTAAAAAGCTTCGAGCCGGTTGCCGATCGGATCGGCAAAGACGATGAGATCCTTGACCCGCCGTTCTTCGGCCAGCGCCCGCGAGCCGCGCGCGACCTTGACGCCGTTTTGCTCCAGGTGCGCGGCGAGCGCATCGAGCGCAGAGGCGTCAGCGACATCCCAGCCGTAAAACGCCGGCCCCTCATCGGCATCGCTCTGGATGATGACGCGCTGCTTGCGGTCGTCCATGCGCAAAGCCAGCGTGCCGCGGCTTTGATCGACCAATTGCATGCCGAGAAAGCGCGTGCCGTAGGCCGCCCAATCGTCGATGTTTTTGGTGCGGATGCCGACATATCCCAGTGCGTCGAGGTTCATCGCGGCTCTCCCAAAAAATTTGTTTTATCCTATCACCTTGGAGCTAATGCGTAAAATGCGCCCTTCAAGGCGCGCAATCGAGCATCAGCCGCGGCAACAGGTCAGTCGAAACCGATAAACCGGCAAAAATCGGCAAGCGGCGCGCGCGGCGAGCGGAACGCGTTGGCCGCGTGTGAATGATCGCCATAGCCGATGGCGACGGCACAGAACAGCATCTGCTCCGGCGGCATGTTGACGAAGGTGCGGACGATACGATGCATGCGCGCCCAGGATTCCTGCGGGCAGGTGTCGAGACCGTGGCCGCGCGCAAGGAATGCCAGCGCGTGGATATAGCCGCCGAGGTCGGCCCACTGGCCGGGACCGAGCTTGCGGTCGATGGCGATGAAAAGCGCCACCGGCGCATTGAAGAATTCGAAATTGCGCTTGTACTGAGCGAGCCGGCCTTCGTGGTCATCGCGGGCGACGTTAAGCGCGCCGTAAAGCTGCACGCCGTGCTCTTCGCGGCGCGATTTGTACGGCTCCCACATCGACTTCGGGTAGATCGGATATTCCGCCTCGTCGTGGCGCGGATCGTGTCCGGCGATGTGCGCGGCAACCTGCGCCTTGAGCGCGGCGAGCGGCGCGCCGGTCAGCGCATAGACCTGCCACGGCTGTAGATTGCCGCCGGAGGCGACGCGCGCCGCGCGCTCGATCAAGGCGCGCACGATCTTGGGATCGACCGGCTTGTCGAGAAACCAGCGGCAGGCGATGCGCGAATCGATCGCTTCGAAAACGTCCATTCTCTTGTCCACCAACAGGCTACCGCATCCCGCGCGGCCCAAGTTTCATTCCAACTTGAAGTCTTATTCCACCTTGAAGCCTCATTCCGCCTCGATGTGCGCGAATTTCACCACGTCGCCCCATTTCTTGGTTTCGGCGGCGATGAACGTCTTGAATTGTTCGGGACTCATTGGGTCAGGGACAACGCCCAGATTGCTCAATCGCGCCTGCAGCTTGGGATCGGCGAGGCCGGCATTGACCGCCTTGTTGAGCGTATCGATGACCGGCGCCGGCGTGTCTCTCGGCGCGCCGAGGCCGATCCAGCCGGTGGCTTCGTAGCCGGGCAAAAATTCATCCATGGCGGGAATATCCGGCAACAATGGCAGACGCGTCTTGGTCGAGACCGCGAGGCAGCGCAGCTTGCCGGATCGAATGTAGCCGATCACCGCCGGCACCGGCTCGAACGCGAGCTGAATTTGCCCGCCGAGCAGATCGGGAAACACGCTCTCCTTGTAGGGGACGTGAAGGAGATCGACGCCGGCTTTCATCTCGAACAAGGCGCCGAGAATGTGCGGCAAGCTGCCGTTGCCTGACGAGCCCATATTGATCTTGCCCGGATTGGCTCTGGCGTAGGCGATGAACTCAGGCACCGTCTTCGCCGGCAGCGAGGGATTGATCACCATGGCGAGCGGGATGCCGCCGATCGACGCTACCGGCGCGATATCGCGGATGAAATCGTAGCGAAGCTTGTAGACCCAGCCGTTGACCGCATTGCCGGCGAGCGCGAGAAGGAGCGTATAACCGTCTGCCGGCGCATTCACGATGTATTCGGTAGCGATTCCGGTGGCGGCTCCCGGACGGTTCTCCACCACAAACGGCTGGTGGAGTTGTTCGGACAGCCACGCGCTGATCACGCGCGCGACGATATCGGGCGAATTGCCGGCCGGCAGCCCGACGACCACCCGGACCGGGCGGGCCGGATAGGCTTCCGCCGCGGCCAAACACGGCCGTGCCGAAAGCGCAGCGGCGACCGCAGATTGCAGCATCTGCCTGCGGGCAATTTTCATTCTGCGCCGCGCCCGATCAGTACGGCGTCTTGTTGATCTCGCCGGAGCCGGTCACATACCAGCGCTCGCTGACGAACGGCTTGCCGGCGAGCCGGTCGGCGATCCAATCGGCGACGAGGATCGGCGGGAACGGGCCGAGATTGGCGGCCGGAACGTTGCCGACCGAGTGGCGCGATTCCTGATAGACCACCATCTGCTTGGGTCCCTTGAGCGCCGCCATCAGGTGCTCGGAATGTTCGAGCGGGCTCAGCTCCTCGGCTTCGCCGGCGACGCACAGATAGGGCACGCGGATTTTATCGGCGTGGCCTTCCCAGGTAATTTTCTTGCGGAATTCGTCGAACTCGTCTTCGTCGGTGATCCCCGACATGTACATGAAGCGCTTCTTGAACGTCGGCGACGCTTCCTGAAAGATCGTGTGGCAGCCCGGCTCGTGGCACACCGACATCACCGAGCACGCCTTGATGCGCGGCTCGTTGCCGGTGAGCACGGTGCCGAACAGCGAGCCGAAGCTCGTGCCCGACACGGCAATGCGACCGGCATCGAGCTCGGGCCGCGCCGCGATCCAATCGACCAGCGCCGCTCCTGCGGCCATCCAGTTTTCCATGGAGAAATAAAGCCCGATCATCGGCGCCTCGTATTGCCCCGGCCCGTCGATCGCCAGCACCGCCATGCCGCGATTGAGAAACTTGTCGCCATAGAGCGCGACCTGGATTTCCTTGTAGGAGTCCATGCCGGGGATGGAGATCACCACCGGCAATTTGCCGCCGGAATAATTCGGCGGCAGGTGCAGCCAGCCCGGGATCGCCTTGTCCTTGAACGGCACCCACACCGCTTCGACGTGATGGTCGGCGAGCGTTGCGTATTTGGCGTAGCACTCGCGCTTCTTGTTGTTGTAGGCGATGTTGGTCTCGTCGTTCTCGTCATACGGCCATTGCGCCGCGCCCCAATGCACCGCCGCCATGAAGAAATTATCGCGCGCGGTCACCTTGTGATCGGCCTCCGCAGCGGCATTCGCCTTGGCCTCGCGGCGCCGCGCCACGGCGGCGAAGGCCGGGCCGATATCGGCCATCTTCTTCACCCGCTCGCGGATGCCGGCAAAATCGGCGTTCGCTTCGATCCCGCACGGACCATGAATATAGAGCGAGCGCGGCTGATCCCAATCGATGCCGTTGGCGCGGATGATGTTGTCGATGAGCCAGCGCTGCGCATCGAAGCGGCGTACGCGCGGCGCGCCGCGATGATCGAGAATAGGCGGAAATCCTTGGTTCGGCCGGTTCATGGGGTCCTCCGATATCGCAACGGCGGCTTGCGTGCCCGCCGATCCGGGAGGGCATTATCGGCAAGACTGGTCGGGATTTGTCAACGACGGCAGGCGCGCACGCCGCCTGCCGCCAGCGCGCGGCGATGACAGCCAGGCGTGCTGGATCGCCGTGTAACAATCCGCACACCG
>JASHVN010000073.1 GCA_030044555.1 Xanthobacteraceae bacterium
AATGGACCGGCAGCGACGGCCGCACCAGCACCGCGTTGGCGCTCGTGGCGATCAATCCGACCGGAGCGAAATCTTTCTTCGGATCGTAGTCGGCATCAGGATAGAGCGACGGATTGATGGCAAGCGCGCTGGTGGCGATCAACAGCGTGTAGCCATCCGGTTTGCTTCTGGCCACATCGCGGGTGCCGATGGTGCTGCCGGCGCCGCCTTTGTTCTCGATGACGATCGGCTGGCCGAGCCTTGTGCTCATCTTCGCCGCAACCAGACGCGCGATGACATCGTTGCCGCCGCCGGCCGGATAAGGAACGACCAGCGTGATTGGCCGGGTTGGATAATCTGACGCCGCGGACGCCGCATCAGCCGGCCGCAAATAACCGATCATCGCAACGGCCAACGCCGCCATCAGGGCCGTTGTGATTGCAGGTGTCCGCACCGGCAAGAACTTCAACACCAGTTGCTTCAACACCGCTTGCTTCAACATCAGTTTCAGCATCGCCTGTTCGCCAATGTTCACCGATTACACAATTCTCAAGCCGCATTTGTCATAGAAATGCAATAGTATCGTGCGCCTGATTTTCGGCGCAGCACCAATCTTTGGGGAGGGCGGAATGATGCGCAAGTGGACAATGGCGTTCGTCTTCGCGGTGCTCGTTGCGACACTCGCTCGCGCACCGGCACAGGCGGCCGATGTCATTTGCTATAATTGCCCGCCGCAATGGGCCGACTTCGCCTCTATGCTCAAGGCGATCAAGGCCGACCTCGGCTACGACATCCCGTACGACAACAAAAATTCCGGTCAGGCGCTGGCTCAGCTTATAGCCGAGAAGAACAATCCGGTTGCCGATATCGTCTATTACGGGGTGAATTTCGGCATCAAGGCCAAGGCCGCCGGCGTGATCGAGCCGTATAAGCCGGCGGGCTCCGACCAGGTCCCGGCCGGCCTGAAGGATCCCGATGGCTATTGGACGACCATTCATTCCGGCACGCTTGGGCTGTTCGTCAATAAGGACGCCCTCGGCAGCACGCCCGCGCCGGCCTGCTGGAAGGATCTGCTCAAACCGGCCTACAAGGGAATGGTCGGATACCTCGATCCGTCGTCTGCTGCCGTAGGCTATGTGGGTGCGGTCGCGGTCAATATCGCGCTCGGCGGCAGCAACACGGATTTCACCCCGGCAATCGATTTCTTCAAGGAGTTGCACAAGAACCAGCCGATCGTACCGAAGCAAACATCCTATGCCCGCGTCGTTTCGGGTGAGATTCCGATTCTGTTCGACTTCGATTTCAATGCGTATCGGGCGAAGTACACCGAAAAGGGCAATTTCGCCTTCGTCATTCCCTGCGAGGGCACGGTGGTGTTCCCCTATGTGACGAGCCTGGTGAAGAACGCCCCCGACAAGGCAAAGGCCGAGAAGGTCTTGGACTACTTCCTCACCGACAAGGGACAGGCGATGTGGGCCAACGCCTACCTGCGTCCGGCGCGACCGATTGCGCTGCCGAAATCCGTGCAGGACAAATTCCTGCCGGCCAGCGATTATGCGCGGGCCAAAAGCGTCGACTGGGCGAAAATGGAAGCCGTGCAAAACGCGTTCACGGCCCGCTATCTCGCCGAAGTGAGATGATGCATCATTGTGCTGCGGCTCCATCGCGCCCGGGCACAATCGCCGATGACGAAACGAGCTTTCGTTCAGCTTTGTCTGCTGCCGCTCGCCGTCGTGGTCACGGCGTTCTTCGTCATACCGATGGCCCGTCTGGTTTTGATCGGCGCCAGTGGCAGCCAGGGCATCGGCGCATATGCGGCTATTCTGTTGGAGCCGCGCTACCGCGAAACGCTGCTGAACACGATCATCCTGGCGGCTGCCACGACCGTCGCCACGCTTTTGGTCGCGACGATCAGCGGGCTGTTTTTGCAACGTCATCGATTTCCCAGCCGCGCGCTCCTGGTGGCCATGCTGACCCTGCCGCTCGCCTTTCCAGGCGTGGTGGTCGGCTTCCTGATCATCCTGCTCGCCGGACGGCAGGGTCTCATCGGCGAAATCACGTCTGCACTCTTTGGCACCAAGGAAGTGTTCGCCTACTCGATCGAGGGCCTGTTCCTCGGTTATCTCTATTTCTCGATCCCGAGGGTCATTCTGACCATCATGGCGGCGGCGGAGAAGCTCGATATGAGCCTCGAGGAGGCCGCGCGCGCTCTCGGCGCCGGGCCCTGGGCGGTGCATCGCGACATTATTCTTCCGGCGCTCATGCCCGCCTTGATTGCTTCAGGGGCCATTGCGTTTGCGACCGCCATGGGCGCCTTCGGCACGGCGTTTACGCTTGCCACCGACATCGACGTTTTGCCGATGCTGATCTACACCGAGTTCACATTGTCCGCGAACGTCGCCACGGCAGCGGCATTGTCGATCGGATTGGGGCTCGTGACCTGGGCCATTCTCGCGCTCGCTCGCAGCTACGGCGGCAACGCCGCGGCCGCCAGTGGATGAACGCAACATGCGAGAGCGCGCAATTTTCGCCGCACAGCTTTTGTTTACATTGTTGGTGGCCGGCTTTCTGATCATACCGGCATTGCTCTCCATATTGGCAGGCGTCACCGCCAATTATTTCCGCGGCATACGCTCAGGCCTGACCCTGCAATGGGTCCTGCAGGTGTGGCAGCTATACGACGATACGATTTTCCGTTCCCTCCTTATCGCGATCTCGGCGCTCGCCGTAACATTGCTGGTCGGCATTCCTGCCGCATACGGCTTGCACCTGCGCGGCGACCGGCTGTCGCGGGCAGTGGAAGAGATCATCACGCTTCCGCTCGCCATTCCCGGCCTCGCCATCGCGCTGGCGCTGCTCTTGACCTATGGCGGCTTCGGCAGTTTCCGCGGTTCGTGGCTTTTCATTCTCGCCGGCCACGTCGTGTTCACGCTACCCTTCATGGTGCGCTCGGTCATGGCGGTGTTCGCAACGACCGACATCAGATCGCTCGACGAAACCGCCTCCTCACTGGGCGCTTCGCCATGGCGGCGCTTCCTTGATGTGATCGTGCCGAACGTCCGGCCGGGCATCTTGGCCGGATCATTGGCGGTGGTGACACTCTCGCTCGGCGAGTTCAATCTGACCTGGATGCTGAGCACGCCGCTGACCAAGACACTGCCGGTCGGACTCGCCGACAGCTACGCCTCGATGCGGCTTGAGGTCGCCTCGGCCTACACGCTGGTGTTCTTTGTCATGATCATTCCGCTGCTCGTCGCCATGCAGATATTTTCCGGCAGCCGCAGCGGACCGATGGGCGCGCGACGATGACCGGCGTTGCGCTGCGCATCGAGACGTGCGGCAAGACCTTCGCGGACGCCACGCGCGCGCTCGAGCCGGTGACACTTACGATCGCGCCCGGCGAGACCGTCGTGCTGCTCGGCCCGTCCGGCTGCGGCAAGACCACCTTGCTGCGCATCATCGCCGGCTTGGAAACGCCCGACCGCGGCGGACGGATCGTGTTCAACGACAAGGACGTGACGCACGTGCCGATCGAGCGGCGCAATGTCGGCATGGTCTTTCAGTCCTATGCGCTGTTCCCCAACATGAACGTGGCCGAGAACATCGGCTATGGCCTGAAAATCCGCAGCGTCAACGCGAGCGAACGCAAAAAGCGAATTGCCGAATTGATCGCGCTGACCGGCATCGAAGGGTTGGAGCATCGCCGCGTCGATCAATTGTCGGGCGGGCAGCGGCAGCGCGTGGCGCTGGCGCGCGCCGTCGCGGTGCAGCCGAGCGTGCTTTTGCTCGATGAGCCGCTGACCGCGCTTGACGCTGCCTTGCGCGAAAAGCTGCGCGGCGAACTCGACCGTTTGCTGCGGGCGCTTGGCATCACCACGATTTATGTCACGCACGATCAGTCCGAAGCCATGGCGCTCGGCGATCGCATTGTGGTCATGCGCAAGGGCGCGATCGCCCAGGTCGGAACGCCACGTGACATCTATTTTGCTCCAGAGAACCGCTTCGTTGCCGAATTCGTCGGCGCGGCCAATATCATCGAAGCAGTCTGTGAGGGCGGCGCGCTGGTGCTGCCCGGTGGAGCGCTGCCGCTTGCCAATGGGACGCTTGACGGCCCGGCGTTCGCGATGATCCGGCCGGAAGCAATCAAGCTTGTTGCTGCCGGCGGCGCGCGACTGCATGGCCGCGTGGACAGCGTCAGCTTCGTCGGCGACCGGCAACGGGCTTCAGTCGGCGGCGCAGCCGGGAAACCTATTTTAGTCGATGTCCCCAACACTATGGCCGTCAGCGTGGGCGACAAGATTGGACTGTCGGTCGAACCTGGCGCCATTCGCCTGCTGCCGGGGGATCCAACGTGAGCGCGCAGCGGATCGTGATCGCCCAGATCACCGACCTCCATATCAAAGCGCCGGGCGAACTCGTCTGCGGCCGCGTCGACACCGCGTCGGCCCTGGCGCACTGTATCGAGGCGCTCAACCGGCTCTCACCGCGCCCGGATCTCGTGGTGATCAGCGGCGACCTCGCCGACGTCCCCCTTGCCGCATCGTACGATCACCTCGTCCGCTTGCTGGCGAAGCTTGAGCTTCCGTTTGCGGCGGTTCCGGGAAATCACGACGGCCGCGAGCTATTTCGCGCTGCGTTGCCCGATCTCGGCTACGCGCAGCCGAACGGCGCGCTCAATTCCATCCACGCCGTTGGCGATATTGATGTCATCCTGATCGACTCGGTCGTTCCCGTTGCGCCCCATGGCGAGTTAGACGCCGAGACTTTGGATTGGCTCGAATCCACTCTCGGGCGGTCAGCGACACGGCCGGCATTATTGTTCCTGCACCATCCGCCGTTTGCGACCGGCATCGCGCACATGGATGTGCAGAACCTGCGCAATGCCGACAAGCTTGCCGCCATTGTTCGCGCCCACCCGCGCACCCGGCTGATCGCGGCCGGACACGTTCATCGCGCCGCCTCAACGACATTCGCTGGCGTTTCGGCAGTGATCTGCCCCGCGCCCAACCATGCGGTCGCGCTCGATCTCGATGGACGCCTGCCGCCATCGTTCAAGATCGAACCGCCGGGATTTCTTCTCCACGTTTATCTCCCCGGCGAAGGCTTCGGTACGATCGCAACGCATCTGGTGCCGGTCGGAGAGTTTGCCGGACCATTCCCGTTTTTTGCCGGCGACGGCCGATATTTGTAGAAGCTATCAGCCAAGTACCGAAGCCATCCTGCCCAGCTACATCTGCTTGATGCCCGCCTGTTCGATGATCTGTTTGAACAGGACGATTTCCCTGGTCACCCGCTCCCAGGCCGCGTCGGCGCCCTTGAGCCGCACCAGGAAGCCGGCTTTGAAGAGATTGTCTTTCATCTCTTTCGTGCCCAGAACTTTGAGCGTCTCCGCCTCCAGCCATTTGACGCGCTCGCGCGGCACCTTGGCCGGCGCCAGCAACACCGTGTCGGTCGCGAACACGAAATCCTTGTAGCCCTGCTCCTGCATGGTCGGCACATCAGGCAGATCGGGCCAGCGGCCATCGCCGGTCACCGCCAGGCAACGGAGCGTCCCGGCCTTGATATGAGGCGCCGCCGGCGGCAGCGAGCCCGAGCTCAGCTGCACAGTGCCGGACAGGAGCCCCGTAATGGCGTCGCCGCCGCCCTTGAACACCACGTCGGCGAGCGTGGGCAGCTTCTCGCGGATTTTCAGCACTTCCAGCTGAAGCTGCGGGGTCGTCCCGATCGGCGGCGTCGCGCAATTGTATTTGTCGGGATTGGCACGGGCGAGAGCGACCAGATCTTTCATCGTCTTCGCCGGCGATTCCGACTTGACGGTGAATGTGTTCGGCGAGGTGGCCAATTCGCTGACCGCGACGAAATCCTTATAGGGATCGTACGGCAGGTGCCGGTAGAGGCCGTAATTCACCGAAAAGGCGTTGGTGGCGAGCAATATCGTGTAGCCATCGGGATCGGAATGCGCGGCATATTCCATGCCGATATTGCCGCCGGCGCCGCCGCGATTTTCCACCACAAACGTCTTGCCGGTCGATTTGCCCAAGGCGGCGGTGACGATGCGGGCGACGATGTCGGAAGGCCCGCCCGGCGTATTGGCGACCACGAACTTGACCGGGCGATCGGGATAATCGTCGGCATAGGCCGAACGCCCGCGCAGCAATGCCGGCGCGGCCATAGCGGCCGTCCAAACACTTGCGCTCTTGATCAGGTCGCGACGCGACAGAATGAGCTTTGCATTGAACTTGGACATCGTGCTCCCTTCAATCTTTTCTTCTGGAGCATGATCCCGAAAAGTGGAAACCGGTTTTCGGATAAGATCATGCTCAAGGAAAAATCCAGACTTTGATCCGATTCAATCGGAATGGATCAAGGTCTGGAAAGATAGGGAAGCCTAGCAGAAATAGCCCGTCGCGTCCCAAGATGACCCGCTGTCGCAGCACGCCGGCGGCTCGCCAGCAGCTCGAGTGAAAATCGTCAGCCTCGCAGCAAAGCGCCTGTCGCTGCGGCCACAAAGATAAACCAGCCGACAATCAAAATAACGCCGCCCGACGGCGCCGCCATAGCGAACAGGCGATGCCCGGCAAAGGCGCGCAAGGCGAGATCGCCGGCGAATAACGCACTGCCGACAATCCACGCGACAATCGCCGCAAGGGCCAGCGGACGCAGCAGCATTCCCTGCTGAGCGAGCGCGGCCGCGCCGATGACAGCGGTGGCGTGGAACAGCAGCATATAGGCCGCGCTATCGAGCCCGGCGCCCGGAGCCGCGTGCGCGCCCGCGGCAGCAAGCCCAATGCCGCACGCGCCCATGAGTCCGGCCAGTATAAGGAGAATCCCCATTGCCAACGGCGGTCACCCTTCCACCTGCCGGCCTGTCACCCGGCGCATTATTCATCCGGCGCAGAATATCTGCGCGGATATCTACTTCGTTGCGCGAAACGAGTCCAAGCCATAGTCGAGAAAATCGCCGATCCTCGCAAGCGCGATGTCGGCGGGTGGATACTCCGCCAGAATCTGCGGATCGAACGCGTAATGGCCTTGCTTCGGAAACACAGTGGTCACGCGCTGCCGCCAAATATCCTTCACCGCGTGGAGGATCCGCAACTTATCGTCGATGAGTACGTAGTGATCGGCGGGATAAAGCCGCTCGACGTAATCCAGCTCGCGCTCCTTATGGACGTAGATGAGGACGCGGCCATCGACCGCCTGCCACAGTCCGGACCGATCGACTTTGCGCGGCTGAAAAACGGCATCGCCGTCGGAGAGGATGACAGTTGGTCCCCATTGCCGCGCATGTTCGAGCGCTTTCAGCGCGCCGGAAAACAAACGCTCGGCGAAAGGATAATCGACGAGCCAGCTCGACATGCGCAGCAGCTCCGGGCGGTGCATCGCCTCAAGACGATAGCGTTCGAGCGCACCCAGATAATCGAAGTAGCCGAGCTCGTCGACCAGTCCGAGTAAAATGTCCCAATAGCGGTCGCGCGCCGCGGCGCCGTAGTTTTCGATCAGATGCTCGCTCAGGTGCGCCTGCACGCGATCATTGTCGATAAGCGTGTTATCGACATCGAACAGAAAAACAATGTCATGCGTTGCCGCCATCGCTTCTCTCAGACAGCAAGGCGCCGGATGTCGCCCGTTCAGCGCGCGGCGGAATTGCGCGGGCTCGACATGTCGACGACGACTGTGTCGAATTCGGCGGGGGCCGGGGCGCTGACGACCGGCTTACGCGACGGTTGCTCTCCTGGCACATACCACGGCCGCCGGTCGATCACAGCGCCTTCGACCGATTGCGCAATCAAGGCACCGATCTCCTCGCCCTGCAGCGGAATAAGCTTCTTGTCGGAATCGTACTTGTAAAGTTGCGGGCAGAAATAGAGGGCGTGGATGCGCGGGTCAAAACCATCGACCACGAGGTAATGCTTCGCACTCAGAAAAATATTGTGCCGTTTGACGATCGTCCGCTCCTGGGTCGCCCGTGCCACGCGGAGCTTTGACGGCGAGGGACCGATGACCGTGCCGGCTTCCAGAACGACGATCCAATCCTTGTTCGTGGTATTGTCCGGATGAATTTGAACAAAATGATGCGGAACTTTTCTGCGAAAGATACCCATTGTACGCACCTTGTAAGGCCGGCATCACGCGATCAACAAAACCAAGATAACGATCTCCGCATCAGGGTCAATGCGATCGCACCTGGCAGTACTTCGCCGCACCGTCTCGGATCGCGAGTTGCCTAAAACCTTACCCAAGGATTATATCCAAGGGGATCACATCCTGTCCCGCCGCACCTCTTGCGCAGCACCTTCCGAGGACCGATGCAACGCATTCTCATCACCGGCGCTGCCGGCCAGATTGGCAGGGCGTTACGCTCAGGCCTGCGCGGCGCCTATCCGCTCATTCGCCTGCTCGACGTCGCGCCGCTCGGCGAGGCCGCCGCCGGAGAAGAAATCCTCGCCGCCGATATCCGCGACATGAAGGCGATGGAAAGAGCAACCTCCGGCATCGAGTGCATCGTCCATCTTGCCGGCCAGTCGACCGAAGCCGAATGGGACAAGGTGCTGCCGCTCAATATCGAAGGTTGTTACAACGTGTTCGAAGCGGCGCGCCGGAACGGCGTCAAGCGCATCGTCTTCGCCAGCTCCAATCATGCCGTCGGCTTTCACCGGCGCGAACGGTTCATCGATGACCAGGTGCTGCCGCGGCCGGACACCCGCTATGGGGTCTCCAAGGTTTTCGGCGAGGCGCTCGGGCGCCTCTATGCCGACAAACACGGTCTCAGCGTCGCCTGCCTGCGCATCGGCACTTTCGTGACGCCCGACCGGCCGAAGGATGCGCGGCAATTGCTCACCTGGATCAGCCATCGCGACATGGTGCAACTCACTCGCCGCTGCATCGACCATCCGCATTATCATTTCGTGGTCGTCTACGGCGTCTCCAACAATCTGCGCAGCCGTTGGGACAATACCAACGCTAAATTTCTCGGCTACCGCCCGCAAGATGATTCCGAAGCATTTGCGGCGGAGATTCTTGCGCGCGGCGAGAAAGAGAACGAGATTGCCGCGCAGTTCCATGGCGGCTTCTACGCGCCGATGGAGTTTTCCGGCGACGCCGACGCAATCGATTGATTTCAAGGAAAAGGGGCTCACTTGCCGTACGACGACAAACAGAAGCACGGGCTGGCGCGCGGGCTGACCAATTACGGCGACGCCGATTTCTCGCTGTATCTGCGGCGCTCGTTCGCGAAATCGATGGGCTACTCCACCGACATGCTGTCGCGGCCGATCGTCGGCATCGCGCAATCGGCGAGCGGCTACAACAATTGCCACCGGCATTTCCCCGAGCTTGTCGATGCCGTCAAGCGCGGCGTCATCGCGGCGGGCGGCCTGCCACTCGATTTTCCCACCATCTCGCTCGGCGAAGTGTTTCTGCATCCGACCAGCATGATGTTCCGCAATCTCATGGCCATGGATGCGGAAGAAATGATCCGCGCGCAGCCGATGGACGCTGTGGTGCTGATCGGCGCCTGCGACAAGACCGTGCCGGCGTTGCTGATGGGCGCGACATCCGCCGACCTTCCGGCCATCCAGCTC
>JASHVN010000582.1 GCA_030044555.1 Xanthobacteraceae bacterium
CGCCTTCGCCGCCTCGATGCGATCCTTGCGCGAGGAGACAAAGTTCCACCAGATGTGGCGCGGCCCATCCATCGCGGCGCCGCCGACCACGACGAAATGGGCGTCGCTCACGGCGCGCACGGCAACGCGGTCGCCGGGGCGCAGCACCAAAAGCCTTTCCGGGCCGAATTGGTCGCCGCCTATCTCGATCCTGCCCGCGATCACATAGACGGCGCGTTCTTCATGCTCGGCATCCAGCGGCAGCGTGGAGCCGGCTTTGAGCCGGCACTCGGCAAACAGCGTGTCCCATGTGGTCGCGACCGGCGAGCGCAGGCCGTGCAGGGTGCCAGAGACGACGCGCAGCGTCATGCCGTTCTCGCGCAATTGCGGGATGTCGGCGGCTGCCGTGTGGGCGAAAGCCGGCGTTGTCTCTTCTTCAGTCGTTGACAGTGCGACCCACAATTGGAGGCCGTGCAGAGGTTCACCGCCGCCGCGCCGCTCGGCCGCGGTGCGCTCCGAATGGACGATGCCGCGCCCGGCAGTCATCCAATTCACCGCGCCGGGCCGGATCGGCATGGCGGTGCCGAGGCTGTCGCGGTGCACGATCTCGCCGTCGAACAGGTAGGTCACCGTGGCGAGCCCGATATGCGGATGCGGCCGCACGTCGATGCCGATCCCCGCCTTGAATATGGCCGGCCCCATATGGTCGAAGAAAATGAACGGTCCGACCATGCGTGATTGCGCCGATGGCAATGCGCGATGCACCTGAAAGCCTCCGAGATCGACCGAACGTGGTGCGATCACGTGTTTGACGGCGTCACATGTCTGCGCATCGCCGGCAACGGGGTCCTTGGCGGGAAAGAAACTCATCGCACCCTCCGCGGCGGTCGTCCCGGCAAGGCCAGGGCATTCGCTGACCGACCTAGTCGAGATGGTGCGCCGGGATTTGCTCTACAAGCAGGGGCGCGCGAGGTCGGTTGGCCCGGCGCTGACCGAAAGGTTACCGCTGCTTTCCGGCTTTCGCGACCGTGTCGGCGATAAAGCGCGGCAGCGCAAAGGCAGCGGCGTGGACTTCCGGCGTCCAGTACTTTGTGGAGAAGCTCCCGGCCTTGCGGTAGCGCGTGGCAATCACCTTCACCGCCGTTTGCCGCAGCTTCTTGTTATCGGTCGCCCAGCCCATGGCCATGTGGCCGCCGATATAGGTCGGGATGGCGGCGACGTAGCAGAAGCCGTCGGCGAACAGCTTGCGGAATTTCGACACGCTGGAGGTAAGCTCGGCCGGCTGAAAGATCGGCACGCCGTTCTGCGTCACCAATACACCGCCTTTATTCAGGCAGCGTTTGCAGGCGGCATAGAATTTTCGGCTGAACAGGACTTTTCCCGGCCCCTGCGGATCGGTCGAATCGACGATGATGACGTCAAACCGCCGTTTGGTGCGGGCGACGTATTTCATGCCGTCGCCGATGACGCTTTCGAAGCGCTTGTCGGCGAAAACCGGCTTGGTGAATTCGGGAAAATGCTCCTTGGAGAACTCGATCACGGCCGCGTCGATTTCCACCTGCGTGAGCCGCTTGATCGCCTTGTGCTTGAGCACTTCCTCGGCGATGCCGCAATCGCCGCCGCCAATGATGAGCACTTCGCGCGCATCGCCGTGGGCGAAGATCGGCACGTGCGCCATCATTTCCTGATAGATGAATTCATCCTTTTTGGTGATCTGGGTGGCACCGTCGAGCATGAGCATCTTGCCGAAGAACGGCTGCTCAAACAGCACCAGATGCTGGTGCGCGGTCTCCATCTCGTAGAGCACCTTGTCGACCTTGAAGGTCATGCGAAAGCCAAGCTCGTCAAAAAGGGTCTCGGCAATCCAACGTTCCTGCCCCATCAGATGTCCTCCGGCTCCGCGATAGGGAAACGGCCGGCATCCGGCCCGGCCGTTCGATCAAATTCGAATCCTGGCCAGAGCATGATCCCGAAAAAGCCCCCGGACCTGATCCGGGGTGGAAACCGGTTTTCGGAAAAGATCATGCTCAAATGAAAAATCTAGACCTTGATCCGATTCAACCGAATTGGATCAAGGCAAGTCCGTGCCGGCGGATCAGGCGTCTTTGCCGCGCAGGATCTCGTCGACGCCCACGTGCTGTGCCGAAAACGCCTCGCGCAGCACCGGGATGCATGCGTCCGGGTTGGCAGAGCCGCACATGAACACGTCGAGCGCGGCATAGCCGGCTTCCGGCCAGGTGTGGATGGAGATGTGGCTTTCGGCCAGCACCGCCACGCCGGACACGCCGCTGGGCTGGAAGTGATGCAGGTGGATGTGCAGCAGCGTGGCGCGGGACGCTGCCACGCACTGGCGCAGCGTCGCCTCGATGTGTTCGATGTCGTCGAGCCGTTTGGCGCCGTGCAGATCCACGATCAGGTGCACGCCGGCGCAACGCACGCCGTTGCGAACCGCGAAATGATCGGCAGGCTCGTCCGCAGGACTAGCTGCCGGCGCCGGCGCCGCGACCTTCAATTTGATCTTTTTGTCTTCCTTTCGGGCGGTACCTGGGATCCCCAAGCCCTTCACCGATCGCAAGAGGGCGTTCTGGCTCATGCCGTCCTCCCCAACCTGAGTGATAAGAACCCGAGATGCCGGCAAGCCGGCGCCACGGAAAGCGAAAGCCGCCCGATCGGATCTGTTTGGACCGATCAACAGCGGCAAAACCCCACATAAATGTTAGGGGTGGGGAGTCAAGCAGATTCTGCAGAAAAACATTTAAAGCTTTGTCTCGTTCCGTTTGCTCGGCGCGGAAATCTCAGCGCAGGAGCGCGTCGCATCCGGCGCAGCAACAGCCGCGGCGCAATTTGTTTTATCGCCAGCCGAGCAGCCGGCGCCGCACGTCCGCTCGGCCGTTCCTTCATATTTTCGCCAACGAGCGAGCTATGATGCGGTTTGCTATTGCGGGCTGTGACAGCTATCGGTGAAAGCAGAGGAACCGATCGGCAGCGCAGGCGAGGGAAGGGAGAACGGCTATGCGGACCTTGGGTGCGGGGACTTTCGCGGGAGCATTTTTGGCACTCATTGCGTTGCTGCCGGTGGGGCCGGCAGCCGCACAGGACCCGTCGGCGCCTGTCGGCGGCGCCATCGTCGGCGGCGCGCTTGGTGGAATCATCGGCGGCGCCTTGGGCCGAGGCCCTGGCGCGGTCGCTGGCGCGATCATTGGCGGGACGACTGGTGCGGTGATCGCCTCGCAGGCGCAGGCGCGGCCAGGCGGTTATTACTGGTTTCGCGGCGCTTGTTATTTCCGCTACCCCAACGGCGCCTGGTCGGAGCCGCTCGCCCCCGGCTATTGCGGGTACTAGCTTATCGTTGGAGCATGATCCCTCGGGTCAAGCCCGAGGGCATGCTTATCCGAAAACCGGTATCCACCCTCGGATCAGGTCCGGGGCAGGCTTTTTCGGGATCATGCTCTAAAGCCGCCTTATCCGTTGATTGCGACAGCCGGCGTAAGCATCGGTTCCGCCGGCTTTTTCACGCGCGTGCGGAAGAAGCCGAGCACGCGCCGCGCGGTCTCGGGCTGCAATCGGTTGAAGCTCGCCAGCGCCCGTTCGAGATCGCTGGCCGAGATGCCGCGGTCGGCTGCGCGCAGCAGCAGGATCGCCTTGGTGGTGGTCGAGGACAGGCCGGCGACCTTGGCGAGAATAAGCACGATCTCGGCGCCGGGATCGAGCAACGCCCGCTCGACCACGTCGATCGGCGTGTCGCACAGAAGCGACAGCGCAATCGCGGTCTCCTCGAATTTGCGCTGGCGTGCGTATTGGTAAATGTCGTCCTCGCCGATCGGGCGAATCCGGTTCTGCCGCTCCACTGCCGCCTGGGCCGCGGCAAAGTCGGGTGAGGAGTTGCGGGCATTGCTGCGGAGCCCGCCGACGACCTCGGCCACCACGCCTTCAACGGCGGCAGCGGCCAGCGGATTTTCCGCCGCGAGCCGCGCGCGCACGGCGCTCGATGCTTTTTCCAGGAGCGCGAGAAAGTGAGTCCGGGGAATATCGGTGCGCCTGCCGACCTCGGTCGCCAGCGCATCGTCGTCCGCCGTCCGCTTGACCAGCATGCGGAAGCCCGCATCGGAGAAACGGGCGCCGGTGTTTTTCACCACCGAATGCACGACATCGCGGTCGCCGCGCTGGACCAGAACGTCGGTCACCGCCTCGCTTAAGGATTCTCGCTTGGCGATCGCGGCCAGATGCTGCTGGCTCTTGTTTGCCGCGGTCGCCACAAGCTCGCGCTCGCCGATCCGCTCCGATTGGGCGAGCACCGGCTCGGCGACTTCGATGTCGTCGTCGAAGGCCAGCATTTGCATGACGGCTGTCGGAGCGTTGGTGATCGGCGCCAGCCGGCACGCCAGCTTGGCACGCGCCTTGACCTCGATCGCCGCGACGAGCCGGACCATGACGTCGTCGAACAGGCTGATCTGGTCCTCGGAAAAACGCGGGGCACCGTCGATGAAGAGATCGGTAATGCGGGTGAGCATCTCGATGCGGCGCGCATTGCTGCCGGAGGCGAGCGCTGCCTCGAGATCGTCCAGGAGAGGGATGGTGCGCATAAGGCTTCCGAGCGCCACGCCATTGAAGTGCCAATGAGAATGCCGCCGTAACGGTGAACAAAATCTTGCGGGGGGCGCGCGCGCCGCGGCGGCGGGAGTTAACGAGACATGAATGTCTAGCGCCGAGTGACGATTCCCATGCGCGCATAGACTTCGGCGGGAACGCGATAGTCGCGCAGCACCGGTCGCGGATCGCGCAGGCCGCAAGCTTCGCGCTGGACCATAAAGCACCACAGCGCCTCGCTCGCCTGCTGTACCAGCCGTGCACGGGTGGCGCGCTCGGTTTCGTCACCCGCCTGCGGCGTGGCATGGCGGACCGGCGGCAGATCGTCGTCATAACGCGCAAGCGCGCTGAGCGCGGCTTCCAGCGCACGGCCAAGCCGGCCAAGCGCGCTCGCCTGTTCCTGCACGATCTCGTAGTCGAGCGCGACCACCTGCGCCGCGCGGGCGTTGCCTTTTGGCGGGCGTAAGGTCATGCGAGACGGCTTCCCAGGCTTAGAGCGTGGTCCGGGGGGAAGATCATGCTCCAACAATAAACTAGCGGCGCGCTTCGCGCTCCCACGTCACTTCCGTAACGCCGGCCCGCTGGTCGAGATCGCGGCGTGGCCCGGGTTTCAGTCCGTGCCGGGCCAGCACGTCCTCAGGAGTTACATGCGGCCCGACCTCGTCAAAGACGGGCCGGCCGCCGGGGATCGTTGCCCGCGCCGCACGCGACAGATGGAAAGCGTCGTAGAACGGCAGAAACATAGTGAAGACCTCGGTTCCACCGATCACGGCGACAATACCGTCGCCCACGCCAAGCGCCGCGATCGCCTCCTCCAGCGGGCAGCCCGCGGGATTCCACAACAGCGAATTGGGATGCGCCGGATCGGGCGCAAGGGTGGCGATCAGGCGCGTCAGAACGAGGCGCTTTCGGCCCGCTGAACGCAGCCCGCCTTCGTGTGAATGCCGGCCGTGCACGACGACAGCCGCCTGATCGAGGCCAGACTGAAAGTATTTCTGGTCGGCATCGTTGTGAATCGCGTCCGGCATCTGACCACTGGCGTCGGCAATCATGCCGTCACTGGAAACGATGACGTAGCCCTCGATGCGGTGCAAAATCGGGCCCCCTAATGATGAGACGGTTGCGTCGGATTTAGCCGCGGCGGGACAAACATCGACATCAGGAGCGTCAGTGCTGCAAGCACCTCGGCGATGACATAGACCTCGTGCAGCGAGCCGGCGATCGCGGCGGTCAGGTGCGCGATCGTGTCGGCGCCGAGCCCCGCGCGCCGCGCCGGATCAAGCAATTTGCCGAGCATGTCGTCTGCCGCCGGCGCGTAGCGTGCGATGCCCAAATTGAGGATAGCTCCGCCGAGCGCGGCGCCGAGCGCCTGCCCGATGGTGCGTAAGAAGAGGAACGAGGAGGTGGCAACCCCGCGCTCGTTCCAGCCGACGCTTCCCTGCATGACCAGGAGGAACGTCTGATTACAGAATCCCATGCCAAAGCCGATCAGAATGGTGCCGGGCAACAGCCACGGGAACGGGCTTGTCTGGGTGAGCGCGATCAGGAACGACGTCCCGGCGATCAGTAGCATGCCGCCGATGATGCCGGTGGTTCGATACGAGCTCACACCCATGACCCTGGCGGCGATGACCGATCCGAAGCTCCATGCCACCGACAGGCTGCCGACAGCAAAACCCGCAAAGGTCGCGCTGCGGTCCATGACGGTTTGCACGTAGGTCGGCAGAAAGGCGACGACGCACATCAAGAGCATGCCGAGAAAGAGCCCGCCGAAATTGGCGCCGATCATGGTGCGGCGGCGCCACAGTTTGAATGGCAGGATCGGCTCGGGGGTGCGCCGCTCCTCGAACGCCAGCAGAACGAGGGCAACAATGCCGGCACCGAGCAGGCCAGCGGAGACAATCCCGTTCAGCTCCTGCGCTTGAATCACCGGCATCAGAATTGCGCCGATGCCGAGCATCAGTAGCACCGCGCCACGAAGATCGATCTGGTGGCTTCGCGGCTTGACGTGCTCGTCGTGATAGCGCGCGAGAATCGCGATCGCAGCGGCGCCGATCGGCAAGTTGATCCAGAATACGAACGCCCAGTGCACATGCTCGACGATGAATGCGCCGAGCAGCGGTCCGGCGATCGCGGCAGCTCCCCAGACGCTGGAGAGCCAGCCTTGAACCCGTGCGCGCTCCTGCGGCGGATAGATGTCGCCGACGATCGTCGTTGCCATCGATTGAATCGAGCCGGCGCCCAGCCCTTGAAAAATCCGGAATACGACGAGTGCCGCCATTCCCCAATCGATCACGGGATTGAGCGCGAAAGAGTTAAAGACCCAGGTGAAACCGCACGCCGTCGAGCCGACGAGAAAGATCGTTGCGCCGATGAAGAACATCCGTTTGCGGCCATAGAGATCGGCGAGCCGGCCGTAAACCGGGGTCGAGACCGCCTGCGCCAGCAGATACGCAGCGAACACCCAGCTAAACAGCGCGAAGCCGCCCAGATCGCTGACAATCGTCGGCATGGCGGTGGCGACGATCGTTGCTTCGACCGCAGCCATGAATATGGCCATCATGCAGGCGGCCGTCACGACGCGTCTGCGCATCAGGGAATCGGCCGAATGAGCTGGGAAAATTGCCGACAAGACTGAATTCCGCGCTGGTGCGGTGGATTTGAAGTTCCTAAGGTCCAGCCGCAAACGCGAATAGGAACTTCAAATCCAAAAACCACACCTGGATCAAAGGGACACCGGATTGGCCTTATAAGGCCCGGACGATGGAGCCCACAATGTCCGAACCCGCAAGCCTGATCATGCTGCAGTTCCTGACCTGGGTCGCCGATCGCCCGCGGACCCGCGAGCAGGCGGTGGAGGCCTGGCACAGCTGCCCGCACATTTCGGTGTGGGAGGATGCAGTCGTCGGCGGCCTCGTCCGGACCGAAAACGATGGCAGGCGGACCATCGCGCTGACCCGGCGTGGTGCCGCTATTCTAGAAAAGGCGAAGGCGGAAGCCCTGTAGCGGTATGCCTGCAGGGATGGCTCCTATGGCGCGAGCGGTTTTCCCGGCTGCGGCGGAACGTCGAAGACGTTGAGCACGTAGCCGATCATGCCGTACAGGCCCGCACAGGTGACCGCTTCGATGACGCCTTCGAGCCCGAACGCTGCTTTCGCCCGCTCGAACGCGGCTGCGCTCACGGTCTTCTTGGCCAGCAGCTCCGTCACGAAATCGTAGATCAAGCGCTCGTCGTCGCGGGCAAAGTCGGGCCGCCTGCGCGCGCGAATGGCGTCGATGACGTCTTGCGTCAATCCATGCTCGAGAGCGTGCGGCTCGTGCACGGACCAGGCGTATTGTGCGGTGGCGTCGCGGACGAGCAGCAAAATTATCAGTTCGATCAGCCGGCGGCCGAGCTTGGGATTGGTTCGGTAATAGTTGACCAGATGGTCGGCCGGTTCAGCGATGTCTGGCGTGTGGATCAGAATCGAGAACGGTCCGGTAAGGTTCTTGCGCGGCCGCGTGCGCAGGAAATCGTCGTGCAGTTGCTGCTGACGCGGCGATAGATCTTCTCTTTTGACGTCCTCGATGCGCGCCATGCGTTGCTTCTCCTTTTTCCTTTAGCGCAATTCGGCCGAACCGTCGCCGCGCACCGCCGCCACATAGCGGGCGACCGAGCGTTTGACGATCTCCTTGCCGTTATGCGGAATGGTGCGGTCGAACCAGGCACCGTGAATGGTCTCGAACGGATAGGGTTCGAGCATCGCGCCGATGCGTTCCACCGCCGGCGCCGAGAGCGGAATCATGTTGGGATAGCTGCGCATGAAGGTGACGAACTTGCGGTCGGGGATCACCTGCACAACATCGCCGGAGAGGAGGGCACCGCGCCCGCCGGCGCCTTGCGCCCAGTGCAGCACCGTGCCGCCGGCAAAATGCCCGCCGCAGCGAATGAGCGTCACCCCGCGCGCAAGCGTCAGCGTATCGCCGTCCCAGAATTTGATCGCGGGATCGGCGCGCATGACCCATTCGCGATCGGCGGCATGAAGATGGATCGGCGCATCGAATTTTTGCGCCCATTCGACCATCGACGAATAATAGTGCGGATGCGAGATGGCGATGCCGATCAATCCGCCCAGCCCTTTGACGATGGCAATGGTGGCGTCGTCGAGCAGCGAAATGCAGTCCCACAGCACATTGCCTTCCTCCGTCATCAGCAAGAGCGCCCGCTGGCCGATGGCGAATGCCGGTACGGTGCCGATGCCGATCAGGCCCGGCTCGTGCTGGCGGAACGCGTTGTGATAACGCCGCGCCAGCGCCTCGTGCGTGGTCCACGTCTGCCCCGAGGGCGGCACAAACTGTCGCGGCTCATCGCAGATCGGGCACCTTTCGGGCTCTTTCTCGGAAGGAGAGAATTGGGTGCCGCAGGTGGCGCAAATAAAGGCTGGCATTGCCCCAGTACCTGAAAACAGTACACATGAAAGGCGCGGCGCTGAAACGCACCGCGCTTTGTTTTGCGATTGGGCTTGGCGTCAGCTCAGCACGCCGTACTTCTTGAACCAGCGTGTCAGTTGGCGCCAGCCGTCCTCCGCCGCATCCTTGCGATAGCTCGGCCGATAGTCGGCGTGGAAGCCGTGCGGGGCGCCCGAATAGACGATGAACTCAAACGTCTTGCCGGCGGCTTTGAGCGCTTCTTCCATTTGCGCGACCTGCTCGAGCTTAATCCCGGCGTCATCGGCGCCGTAGAGGCCGAGCACCGGCTCTTTGACATCGGCCGCGAGCTCGATCGAATTCTTCGGCGCGGCGTCGTTCTTGTCGATCAGGGTGCCGTAGAACGCGACCCCGGCTTTGAGATCCGCATTGTGGGTCGAGTAGTGCCAGACCGTGCGGCCGCCACGGCAGAAGCCCATGATGCCGAGCCGGTTGCCGTCACCGCCCTTTGCATGCGCCCAAGCCACGGTCGCGTCGAGGTCGGAAAAGAGTTCGGTGTCGGTCTTGGCATTCACGATCGGAAACAATTGTTTCATATCGGTGATCTTGGTGAGATCGACGCCGTTTTTCTCCGCGCGGAAATAATAGTTGGGCGCAACCGCCAAGGCGCCGAGATGCCCGAGCCGGCGCGTCACATCCTTGATGTATTCGTGCAGGCCAAAAATCTCCATCGCGACCAGGATGATCGGTGGGTTCTGTACGCCGGCGGGGCGCGCGTAATAGGCCGGCATCTCGCCGTCGGAGACTTTGACGCTGGTCATTCCGGCGTCGAGCCCGTTGGTGTCGGTATGGATGGCGTCGGCGCGCACCGGGCCGGCGGCCAGCGTGTAGCCTGCCGCCGCTGCGGCAGAGCTCGACATGAAGCCGCGCCGCGACAGCGGCGGCATGACCTTGGACAGGCCGATCACATCGGATGGCAGCTTATGAACGTTCATGCGTATCCTCCCGTTGACAAAAGGTCTTAGCGCCGGTGCCAATACTCATCAGCATAGTATGTCGGCCGAATGTCGTACAAGCCGCGCCTAGACCAGTGGGTGGCAGGGAGGCAATCATGCGAGCAGGCAAACGATCAGAGCGTTGTGTGATGCCGATGCGGAACGCGGCGCTGCTCGCTGCGTGGCTTGGTGTCATTGTCGCCACCACGTCCGGCGCTCGCGCGAGCGAAAGCGCGCCGGTCGCGCTGCGGCTTGGCTTCAACGCCAACTCCGCGCGCAACATGGCGGAAATTCCCAATGTCGTGGCGGAGCGTAAAGGCTTCTTTGCCCGTGAGGGGCTCACCGTCACCATGGTGCCGCTCATGGGCACGACCCACATGGTGGCGGCACTCGATAAGGGCGACGTCGACGCGACCGGGACCGCTTCGCCGTATATGATCCAGGCCGTGCTTAAGGGGTCCGATGCGGTCGCGGTGATCGGCGGGGTCGCCAACACCATCTACAGCCTCATCGCCAAGCCGGACATCCGCACTACGGCCGATCTCAAGGGCAAGCTGGTGGCGATATCCGCGCCGCCCGACACGATCACGCTGTCGACGCGGATGCTGCTCGACAAGGAAGGACTTAAAGACGGCGATTACCGCACCAGGGAGATTATCGGCAGTTCGCAGCGGGCCGATTGTCTTGCCAGTGGCACATGCGATGCCGTGCCGCTCGGGCAACCCGACGATATCGTCTTCGAGCGCAAAGGCTTCCGCAAGCTCGGCGACTCGCTCGAGGTCATGCCCGATCTGCAATTCAACGTTGTTGCCGTTCGCCGCTCGTGGGCGGCCTCGCACAGGCCCATCGTGGTGGCGCTGGCGCGCGCCTATGGCGACACGTTCCGCTATCTGCGCGATCCGGCCAATCGCGACGATGTGACAAAAACCATCGTCGAAATTACCGGCGCGAGCGAGCGGGTGGCGCGCGCCGTGCTCACGCTTTATTACCAACCCGACCGCGGCGTGATGCCCAAGCAGGGCGAAATCAACATGGCGGGACTGGCTGAGGTGATCGCGCTATTGGGCGCGGCCGGCCAAATCGCAAAACCGCTGCCGCCGGTGCAACGCTTCGTTGATCTGCAATACCTGCAGGCCGCCGGCCTCCAATAGAGGCTGCGACCGATCAGGCCATTGCATTGAGGCGGCTTAGGCTTTATTACTATTTCAAACGGCAGTTTGAAATAGGACGGCGATGACGCGACCCTCCGAGGTCACCCGCGAACGGATCATGAAGGCCGCCGAGCGGCTGTTCGCCGAGCGCGGCTATGACGGCACCAGCATCCGCGCCATCGTGGCGCGCGCCCACGTCAACCAGGCCGCCATCAATTACCACTTCGAGGGCAAGGACGGACTCTATCGCGAGGTGTTGCGCGCCGCGTTTCGCGGGCTCACCGAGGATCAGCTCGCCCATGCCGGGGAGGCCGGCGCGATGTCGCGTGAGGAGGCGCTCGCCGCCTTCGTCCGCCGCCAGTTGCGGCCACTGCTCGCCCGCGATGAAGTGAGCCGCCATATTCGCATCTTCAACTGGGAAACCGTGCGCCCGACGCCGGTATTTCGCAAGCTGCTCAGCGAAGAGGCGGCCCCCTTCATGGGCGTGGCGACCGATCTGGTGCGCCGTTTCCTGCCCGACGCGGATTATCGCACCCTGGTCGTGGCCGCGATCTGGCTGCTGGGCCAGTGCAGCATTTTCGTGCGCAACCGCGAACAGCTCGCCGGCCCGCCGGTCGAACTTGCGCTCGAGGAAACCGCAATCGGCTGGCTGGCAGAAACCATCAGCCGTTGGACCATCGTTGGGCTCGGCGGGACTGCCTGACGGGCGGCAGACGTGCGAATTCACCCGCCTGCCGCAAAATTTCCTTTTTCTCGGCCAGAGGCCGCCCAGAACACGTGTTTGAAATTCAACCGACCGTTTGAAAAACTCAGAACCGGAGCAGTGCGATGCGGCAAGGCGCGATGTCTCTGCAGAGGGCGGTGCAACCGGGGCCTGGCGAAGTGCCGGCGCTGGTGCGTTTCCTGGGCAAGTTCGTGCTCGAGGTGCTGCCGGCGGCGCTGGCGAGCGTGATCGGCGCTTTCCTGTTCGCCCATTATCAGTTCGGCGAGCCCGCCGTGTCGGGGCCGGCCGGTCAACCGGCCGCGGAAGCTGCCCCGGCCTCGGCCGCAATGATGCAGCTCGTGCGCCAGGAGCACGCCATGGTCCGCGACTTCCTCCTGGCGGAACAGGCCGCCGAGGAGAAGCGCATCGCGGCTGCCGATGCCGCCGACGCCAATGCCGTAGCAGACGCGCAAATTGCCGCGGCGGCGCGCCAAGCCCTCTTGGCCGAGATCGCAGAGAAACCGGTTGCCGAAATCAGCGAGAAACCGGCGGCAAAGCGCAGCAAGGGCTCTGTCGTTGCCAGCGCGGCAAGCGCTGGTCATTCAGTCCCCGCAGCGCAGTTGCCGCCAGTCGTGGTGGCCGCCACCCAACAGGACCCGGCGTCGATGCCGGCGCCGCCTCCGCCGGCCCCGCAGGCTTCGTTCGTGAGCCGGACTCTGGCTGTCCCCGGGCACGTCATGGCGGCGACGCTGCATGGGGTCATGGCGATCGGCGGCATTCCGTCGTGGATCGGACACCACGTCGGGGCAACCGAACTCGACAGCGACGCGCCGCTCCCCGGCGCCGCTTATTAGACGCGCGTGCCGGTTCGTCAGAGCGATACCGGCGTCCCCATAAAATCGCGCTTGCCAAGCTCGACACCGCAATGCCGCAGAATGTCGTAGGCGGTGGTGCAGTGGAAATAAAAGTTCGGCAGCGAATTTCCTAACAACAGCGACTGGCCGGTGAAGTCGCGCGTGGCTCCGCTCGGGAACGTGATCTTGATGGCCTTGTCTTCAGTGCCGTCGATTTCTCCCGGCTTTGCAGTCTTGATAAAGGCGATTGCCTTATCGAGACGATCTTTCAGCTCGGCAAAACTGGCATCGGCGGTGGGAAGCGCGGGCGGTTCGGCACCGGCAAGCCGGGCCGTGGCATTGACGGCGTGATCGGTCGCCGCACGCACCTGGCGGGCGAGCGGAAACATGTCGGGAAACAGTCGTGCGCTGAGCAATGCCGACGGTTCTATTTTCTTTGCTTCGCAATGCGCCGCCGCCTTGTCGAGCACGGTGGTCAAGCCGGTGAGAAATTGCACGAAGATCGGAACGGAAATTTTGTACATCGAGACGGTCATGGAGCATCCTCATTTTTGCTGCCGAGCGAATGGCGCCGCTGCGCAGCAGCAAGTCGAAGCGGCAAAGCGCTTTGCGGCCGTGCCAAACAAGCGGCGCGGAAACCTAGCGCGTTTGCGTCGCGACCGGAATGCCTCGCGTGCACGCACGTCGACATGACGATTTCGTGTGCGGACGTGATCTTTCCCGACACAAGATCGCCACCATACGCTGTTCGACTTGACCGTGCAGAAGGACAACCATCTCGGCTGTTCACAGCAAAGAGGAGACCTTCGATGTGCGACTATAGTTTGCACCACGTCGCCAGTCGGCCCGCCAAGGTCGGCGACAAGCTGATCACCACCAAGTTCGTTAGCACGCCGACCGGTGGCTTCGCTGCAATCGATAATCCCAATGTCGCGGTGTGCCTGCTCCCAGGCACCGAGATCGCCTTCGAGCAGGATGTCGAATGCGAGGCTTCGCTCGGCATTCTGCCCAGCCGCAGGGTCGGCCAGCGACTGGCGCGCTTCCGCCAGGTCAACGTGGACCAGCCTTGCGTGCACCACGATGCCTTGGAGTTTTCCGACGGCAAGGTCGTCCTGGTCACGCGGTTGCGCCAAGGCCAGCGGGCGACGGTCCTGCAAA
>JASHVN010000583.1 GCA_030044555.1 Xanthobacteraceae bacterium
GTAACGCTGGGTGCCCGAGGTCGCCAGCACCCTGAATCCGGAATCGGCCAGGAGCCTGATCGCCTGCAGAATCCGCGTCTTGTCGGCATCCCTGACCGATACGAACACGGTCCCGGTTTGCGGCAGGCGGGAGCCGCCGCCGAGCTGACTTTTGACGAAGGCGACGTTGTAGTCGCGGTCGATGCCCATGACTTCGCCGGTCGACTTCATCTCCGGCCCGAGCACCGTGTCGACCGCCGGCCCGAAACGGGCAAAGGGGAAGACCGCCTCCTTCACACCGATGTGGCGGGCGCTGTCGAGGTCGAAGCGTTGCGGCTTCAGCTTGAAGCTCGCAAGTGATTCGCCGGCCATGATTCGCGCTGCGATCTTGGCAGCCGGGATGCCGGTCACCTTGGCGACGAAAGGCACCGTGCGCGAAGCGCGCGGATTGACCTCCAATACATAAATGTCGCCGTCCTTGATGGCGTATTGCACGTTCATCAGGCCGCCGACCTTGAGCGCGCGGGCGAGTTCGCGGGTCTGCCGCTCCAGTTCGACGATGGTTTTTTGGTCGAGCGAGTGCGGCGGCAGCGAGCAGGCGGAGTCGCCGGAATGAATGCCGGCTTCTTCGATGTGCTCCATGATGCCGGCGATGTAGCTGTCGGTGCCGTCAGCGAGGCAATCGACATCGATCTCGACGGCGTCGGTCAGATAGCGGTCGATGAGCAGCGGCCGCTTGTCCGATACGACGAACTCCGACGGCCGGTCGAGATCGGCGGCAAGCCGCGCAACGTAGCGGTCGAGCTGGTGGGTGTCGTGCACGATCTCCATGGCGCGGCCGCCGAGCACGTAGGACGGCCGGATCACGATCGGGTAGCCGATCGAATCGGCAATCGCGTGCGCCTTTTCGGGCGAGGTGGCGATCCCGCTCTTCGGCTGGCGCAGCTTGAGACGGTCGAGCAATTGCTTGAAGCGGTCGCGGTCCTCGGCGAGATCGATGGCGTCGGGCGAGGTGCCGAGAATAGGCACGCGTGCCTTTGCGAGCGGCTCGGCGAGCTTGAGCGGGGTCTGTCCGCCGAACTGCACGATGACCCCGTGCAGCGTGCCGTTGGCGCGCTCGGTGTCGATGATCTCGATGACGTCCTCGGCGGTCAGCGGCTCGAAATAAAGCCGGTCGGAGGTGTCGTAGTCAGTCGACACCGTTTCGGGATTGCAATTGACCATGATGGTTTCATAGCCGACTTCTTTCAGGGCGAAGGCGGCATGGCAGCAGCAATAATCGAACTCGATGCCTTGCCCGATCCGGTTCGGCCCGCCGCCGAGGATGACGACTTTTTTCTTGTTCGACGGCGCCGCCTCATCGATTGCGCGGCCGGCGAACGGCGCCTCGTAGGTCGAATACATGTAGGCGGTCGGCGAAGCGAATTCGGCCGCACAGGTATCGATGCGCTTGAACACCGGCCGCACGCCGAGCTGGCGGCGGTGGGCGGAAACCTCCTCGGCGGCAAGGTTGGTCAGCCGGCCGAGCCGCGCGTCGGAAAAGCCCATGGCTTTGAGCCGCCGCAAAGCTCCGGCCGAGGCCGGCAGGCCCTTGCTGCGGATGTCTGCTTCCGTCTCGACGATGTGGCGGATCTGCGCCAGGAACCAGGGATCGACGCGGCAGGCGGTGTGAATGTCGGCATCGCTCATGCCCAGCCGCATGGCCTGGGCGATCTTCAAAACGCCGTCGGGCGACGGCGTGCCGAGCGCCGCGCGCAACGCGTTCTTGTCGTCGCCTTGGCCGAGGCCCGGAATGGCGATTTCGTCGAGGCCGGTCAGTCCGGTTTCGAGCGAGCGCAGCGCTTTTTGCAGGCTCTCGGCGAAGGTGCGCCCGATCGCCATGGCCTCGCCGACCGACTTCATCGAGGTCGTCAGCACCGGCTCGGCGCCGGGGAACTTCTCGAAGGCGAAGCGCGGGATCTTGGTGACGATGTAATCGATCGTCGGCTCGAACGACGCCGGCGTGGCGCCGCCCGTAATGTCGTTTTTGATTTCGTCGAGCGTATAGCCGACCGCAAGCTTGGCCGCGACCTTGGCGATCGGAAAGCCGGTGGCCTTCGAGGCCAGCGCCGAAGAGCGCGACACCCGCGGATTCATCTCGATGACGACGAGGCGGCCGTCGGCCGGATTGACCGCGAACTGTACGTTGGAGCCGCCGGTCTCCACCCCGATCTCGCGCAGCACAGCGATCGAGGCGTCGCGCATGATCTGATATTCCTTGTCGGTCAGCGTCAGCGCCGGCGCCACGGTGATCGAATCGCCGGTATGCACGCCCATCGGATCGAGATTTTCGATCGAGCAGACGATGATGCAATTGTCGTTCTTGTCGCGCACCACCTCCATCTCGAACTCTTTCCAGCCGAGCACCGATTCTTCGATCAGCACTTCGCTGGTCGGCGAGGCGTCGATGCCGCGCTCGACGATGTCGATGAACTCCGCCTTGTTGTAGGCGATGCCGCCGCCGGTGCCGCCAAGCGTGAACGAGGGGCGGATGATCGCCGGCAGCCCGATATCTTCCAGCGCCTGCAGCGCCTGGATCAGCGTCTTGATCTGATGCGAGCGCGGCGTCGACAAGCCGATCCTGGTCATCGCGTCGCGGAACAGTTTGCGGTCTTCGGCCTTGTCGATGGCGTCGGCGGTGGCGCCGATCATGGTGACGTCGAATTTTTCCAGCACGCCCATCTTGCGCAGCGACAACGCGGTGTTGAGCGCGGTCTGCCCGCCCATGGTCGGCAGCAGCGCGAAGCCGCCGGGGGCGGCGTAACGCTCCTTCTCGATGATCTTGGCGACGATCTCCGGCGTGATCGGCTCGATATAGGTGGCATCGGCCAGATCCGGGTCGGTCATGATCGTGGCCGGATTGGAATTGACCAGCACCACCCGGTAGCCCTCGGCCTTAAGCGCCTTGCAGGCCTGCGTGCCCGAATAGTCGAACTCGCAGGC
>JASHVN010000074.1 GCA_030044555.1 Xanthobacteraceae bacterium
GGGCGACGGTGCGCGTGCCGGTATAGTTCAACTCAAGGGAGCGAGCTACCTTCTTGCCCCGGCGGAATTTGCAGAGTCGATGCGCGATGGCATTCCTGAATTCGTTTCAGTTCAATGATTTCCTCGATTCGCTTGTCAGTCTTGTTGCCGCTTTCGTGCTCGGGACGATGATCGGCGCCGAGCGGCAATACCGGCAGCGCGGAGGTGGCCTGCGAACGCACGTGCTCGTGGCAGTGGGCGCCGCGACCTTCGTGGATATCGGAATGCATCTCAACGGCAGGGCGGGGGCGACACAGATTATTGCTTACGTCGTCTCCGGTGTGGGCTTCCTCGGCGCCGGCGTGATCATGAAGCAGGGCTCCAACGTCTGGGGTCTCAACACCGCCGCGACGCTTTGGTGCTCCGCCGCGGTCGGCGCGTGTGCCGGCGCTGATCTCGCGTTCGAGGCGATCATGCTTACCGCGTTTGTGCTTGCCGGTAACACGTTGTTGCGGCCGCTCGTCAACGCAATCAACCGCAGGCCTATCGATCAGGGCACGACTGAGGCGATTTACGAGGTTCGAATAACGACAACTCTCGACCACCTCGACGAGAGCCGTGATCTCCTTAGAGAGCAGCTCGAGTCTGCCAGTTATCCGGTGCAGGATATCGAGGTCATCGAACGTGAGCAGGGCGACGCGGAACTGGTGGCGACACTCCTTGGTACGGCCGCCGATCCGCAGGAACTGGACGACATCGTCTCGCGCCTCGAGCGGAGTCCGCTGGTCGACAAGGCGGGCTGGAGCTTGCGGACGATAGAATAGGCAACCCGTTCTTCGAAATGCACATCATGCGGGGCGGGGCCTGGGGCGCAGCCTGCGGCCATCTTGAATTGAGCCCAAGGGCTTTTTATCTCGGGACCGAAAATCCTTGCCGGGGAGCTGTTAAGATCATGACCGAGGAAAGCCGAACAGAAAGCCGCCCGTTCGAGGCCGACGTCGCCAAGCTCCTGCACCTGATGGTGCACTCGGTTTATTCCGACAAATCGGTGTTTCTGCGCGAGCTGATCGCCAACGCCGCCGACGCCTGCGAGCGGCTGCGCTACGAGGCGATCGCCAACCCGGCGCTTCTGGGCGACGACGTAAAGCCCCGCATCACCGTTTTGGCCGATGCCGAGAAAAAGCTGTTGACGATCGAAGACAACGGGATCGGCATGTCGCGCGAGGAGATGGTGGAGTCGCTCGGCACCATCGCGCGCTCCGGCACCAAAGCATTCCTCGATCGCATGGCGGCCGAGGGGGGAAAGGCCGGCGAGGGTGGCGCAGTCGGGGAAGACACCGCGCTCATTGGACGATTTGGCGTCGGCTTCTATTCCGCCTTCATGGTGGCCGAGCAGGTCGACGTGCTTTCGCATCGGGCGGGAACAGAGGCCTCATGGCTGTGGTCGTCCGACGGCCAGGGCACGTTCACCGTAACGTCAGTGCCGCCCGATGCCATGGGCCGCGGCACCCGCGTCATTCTCCATCTGACCGACGATGCCAAATCCTACGCGGAGCGCTTGACACTCGATCGCCTGATCAAGGCGCATTCGGGCCACGTGCCGGTGCCGATTGCGCTCGTCGAAAAACCGGGCGCCGATCCGGCCGAAGTCACCGACGGCGCGGCATTGTGGGCAAAGCCGAAGGCCGAGATTACCGCCGGTGATTACACGGACTTTTACCGCAGCATCGCCGGGCAGTTCGATGACCCGGCGCTGACGGTGCATTTTCGCGCCGAGGGACGGCAGGACTACACCACGCTGTTCTTCGTGCCGGGCTCGCGTCCGTTTGACCTGTTCGATCCCGACCGCAAAGGGCGCATCAAGCTTTACGTCAAGCGCGTCTTCATCACCGACGATGCGGAGGTGCTGCCGCGCTACCTGCGCTTTGTGCGCGGGCTGGTCGACAGCGCCGACCTGCCGCTTAACGTCTCGCGCGAAAAGATTCAGGAAAGCCCGCTGTTGGCGGCGATCAGAAAGGGCGCGACGAGCCGCGTGCTTTCCGAACTGGAGCGGGTGGCGGAAAAGGAGCCTTTGGCCTACGCCAGGATCTGGGAAACGTTCGGCGCCGTGCTCAAGGAGGGCATTTACGAAGATTTCGAGCGCCGGGATGCATTGCTCGCGCTGGCGCGTTTTAAGACCACGGCTTCGACCGATGCCTGGCGCAGTCTGAAAGACTATGTCGGGGCGCTGAAAACCAATCAGACCGCGATCTATTATCTCGCCGGCGACGACATCGAACGCCTTCAATCGTCCCCGCATCTCGAAGGGTTTCGTGCGCGCGGCGTCGAAGTGCTCCTATTGTCGGATCCGGTCGATGCTTTCTGGGTGACATCAGCCGGCTCGTTCGACGGCAAACCGTTCAAGTCGGTCACTCAGGGCGCGGCGGACTTGACCTTGATCCCGCGCACCGACGCCCAAGCGGAGCAGACGGAAGCGGATCCGGCGGTGAAAATCTTCATCGCTTTCCTCAAGTCCAAGCTGGGCGAGGCGGTATCGGACGTGCGCGTTTCGGATCGGCTCACCGACAGTGCAGTTTGTCTGGTGGCATCCGATACCGGAATAGACCGGGGGCTCGAGAAAATCCTCGCCAGTGCCGGACGGCTGCCCTCGGCGCAAAAGCCTGTCCTCGAGGTCAATCCGCGGCATAACTTGGTTGTCGGGCTCGCGACTCTCGGTGAGGGCGACGGCGCGTTCAAAGAGGATGCGGCGCACCTGCTTTATGACGAGGCGCGGGTGCTCGATGGCGAACGCCCGGCGGACGCGCGGTTGTTCTCGGAGCGGCTTGCGCGCGTCCTCGATCGCGGGCTGCGCCGGGACTAGAGCGGTGGATTTGAAGTTCCTAAGATCCAGCGGCAAACTCGAGTAGGAACTTCAAATCCAAAAAACCACACTAGAATCATTAAACTGCTAGTGTCCCTTTGATTCCGAAGTTCGCATCGGAGCCGCTGCCAGCACATGCGAACTTCGGAATCGGGACACTAGAGCATGATCCCGAAAAGCTTGCCCTCGGACTTGATCCGAGGGGTGGAAACCGGTTTTCGGATAAGCATGCCTTCGGGCTTGACTCGAGGGATCATGCTCAAAGGAAAAATCTAGACTCCGGGCGCGGGGTAACGCCGCAGCACCGGGATGTGTTGTCCGCTTACTCCGCGGGCGTGACCGGGATTCGCTGCGGTGCCATTTGCTGCGTGATCGGCGGCGAGGCGTCGGTGTGCCCGGTGTCGTTCTTCGCCGGGCCCTTGGCGCGCAGGCGGACATAGATCTGGGTGCCGACCAGAATCACGCACATGCCGACAAACACGGCGCTGATCGGCCGCGTGACAAACACGCTGAAATCGCCGCGCGAGATCAGCATGGCGCGACGGAAATTTTCCTCGAAGCGCGGCCCGAGAACGAAACCAAGCACGACCGGGGCCGGGTGGAATCCAAGCCGCAGCAGCACGTATCCAACGAGGCCGAGCACCGCGACTTCACCGACCTGGAAGAAGTCGTTGTTGGCGGCATAGACGCCGATGCAGACGAAAAACATCGCGCTCGGATAGAGGAAGCGATACGGAATCGCCAACATCTTGCACCAGATGCCGATCAACGGCACGTTCAAGATCACCAGAATGATGTTGCCGATCCAGAAACTGGCCACCAGTCCCCAGAAGATGTCGGGATGCTGGGAAATGAGCTGCGGGCCCGGCACGATGCCTTGGATCATCAGAGCGCCGAGGAGCAGCGCCATGACCGCATCGCCCGGGATGCCGAGACTCATGGTCGGAATGAAGTCGCCCTGAATGGAAGAATGGGTCGCCGCCTCCGGGCAGACCACGCCTTCCAGCATGCCCGTGCCGAATTTCTCTGGCGTCTTTGACACCTTCTTTTCCGCCGCATAGGCGACGAACGAAGCAATCGTCGGTCCGGTGCCGGGAATGAGCGAGCACAACGAGCCGACGATCGTGCCGCGCCACATCGGGAAGAACGCCTTTTTCAAATCGGCCAGACTAGGCCGCATATCTCTCAACCTGACGTGGGTGTAACGGGTGTTGATGGGCGCGACTTGATTGACGCTGCTCATGAACTCGGCGATGCCGAACAGGCCGAGCGCCAGCGCAATCAGTTCGATGCCGTCGTCGAGTTCGGTCATCCCGAAGGTGAATCGTTCCGAGCCGGTTTCAAGGTCGGTGCCGACCGAGCCGAGGAAGAGGCCGATCAGCGTCATCGCCACGCCTTTGAGCGGCGAGCCGCGCGCCAATGTCGAACCCGCCAAGAGGCCGAGCAACATCAGCGAGCAAACTTCGGCGGGACCGAATTGCAGCGCCGCTTTCACCAAGAGCGGCGACAGGAAGATCATCTCGGTGATCCCCCACGAGGCGCCGATAAACGAGGCAATCACCGTGACACCGAGGGCAACGCCGCCGCGGCCCTGCTTGGTCATGGGGAATCCGTCCAGACACGTCACTGCGTGCGGCGGGTGGCATGGCAAATTGAGCAAGATCGAGCAGATCGCGCCACCATACTGGCCACCATAGAGGATGCCGGCGAGCATCAGAATGGCCGGCACTGCCTTCATGCCGAAGGTCAGCGGCAACAGGATCGAGATGGTCGCAAGTGGGCCCATGCCCGGCAACACGCCAACCATGTTGCCGACCAAAACGCCGACGAAGCACCACATGAGATTGTGCGGCTCGAGCGCAACGGTGAAGCCGTACAAAAGGTCCGTGATTGCAGTATGGATCACAGCCCGTCCCCCCAGGTGAGGATCGGCATCGGCACCTGCAGGAAATACGAGAACAGGACGACGCCGAAAATGGTCACCACGGTAGCTAGGATAATGCTGCTTTTCCAGGTTCTCTTACGATCGCCGAGCGAGGCGATGAACACGCACGCAAACGTTCCGGGGATCATTCCGAAATTGCGTCCGAACAGGATGAAGAGCACCGGGCTCATCAGGATGCAGAACCAAGCCCACCATTCCGGATGTTCCGGCAAAATGCTCTCGTCCTGCTGCACCTCACCTTCGGGTGTCGGCGCCAGAGCGGGTGCCGCTATGGCAATGCCGATCAATACCAGAAGGACGCCCAAGCCCGTCGGAAAGAAGCCTGGGCCCATGTGCATCGGCGTGCCAAGCCGATAGGTCGTTCCTTTGAGCGCGATGCCCAGACCAATCAGGATCATCAAGCCGCCAGCGTAAAAGTCACGCTTGTGTATGGCGTCGCGAAGAAGGCTGGAAGGCCGCAAAATCTCTTCCTCCCGCTCCCGGCCGTCCGAGGCCGCTCGTGTTATACCTTGGCCCGCTTCCTCGATTTGCAACTACTACAGTTGTAAATCGTTTCCGCGTGTCGCAATGTCGCGGGCTGAACGTCTTTACCTGCTGCGATGCACACGCGACAGGAAAACCCTGCATTCGGCAGATATGTGACGATATAGGCGACTGGCTATCGACGCAACTGCCATCTGGGTGTCAACCGGGGGCCGCGTGCGGGCGGGCCAAATCTTCGGCATAATCCCGTCGAACCTCGTCGCTCAGCGGTAACTCCCGCAACGGAGCGAATAAATCCGGGTTGTCGTTGCCGACATCGCCGAACCGCCGATCGACCGGCCAATGCGCCATAGCGTCGCTGGGATGGGCTTGAGCATGACTCTGAACTCGCCCGCGATGGTCCGATAGGCCGGCAACGCGATGGGCGCCACAGCGAATGGTTGCTAATCAGGAGCGCGCCACCACTCGTAATAGCAGTAACCAGACAGCGGCGGCCGGCTTGCCAAGCGCCGCGAAGCGGGACGCGATTGGGATCAATGAAAGTCGCGGCTCCGCAGCGGCAGCGATGCGTCCACCGGCAGCGGGCCGCCGGAAAGTTTCGGTGAAAACAAATCGCCGCCCTCGCGCAGCCACGGCAGTTGCGCGGAAAGATCGATGAAGGCTTCTGCAACCACATGGATGACGAGGCCGGCGCGTTGCAGACGTCCGCGCACGGCAAGAAACCGCGCCGTCATCACTGTGCGGCGGTTTTTTTCAAAGACTTTCCGCCAGACGATGATGTTGGCGATATCGGTCTCGTCTTCGAGCGTCATGAACACGACGCCCTTCGACGTCCCCGGCCGCTGTCGCACCAGCACCAGACCGGAGACGGTGATTTTCGCATCTTGAGAAAGAGCATCGCTCTTGAGTTCCGCGTTGCGCACGACGCCGAGCGCAGTCAGCCGGTCGCGGAAGAAGCGCACCGGGTGTTCTTTCAGCGACAGCCCGGTCGCCACGTAATCCTCCACGACGTGTTCGCAGAGCGGCATGGGCGGGAGCGCAACGGATTCTTCTGGAAAAAGCTCGTCGCTCATATGCGGAGCGAGCAGCGGCAGCGCTCCATCTTTTTTACTTGCCGTTGCGCTTCTTTCTAACGCTTCCACACAACATTCCGAGTGTGCCTCTTTCTTTTGCGTCAATCTCGATGTGCGGATGCCAATCACGTCGAGCCGCCGCGCCGCCCACAAAGCGGCGCGCCGATCGAGCCCCAGCGAGCGGAACGCATCCGCTTCGGCGAGCCGCTCGATCGCAAAGCGGGAGATGCCGGCTGTTGCCGCGAGCCGCTCGATCGAGGAGAAGCCGTTGCCGCGCGCGGCGATGAGTTTTTTCAATTCTTCTGCGTTTAAGCCTTGGATAAGGCGGAAGCCGAGGCGGACTGCGTGTTTGCCGCCGGCGCCTGGCTCCAAGGTGCAATCCCAATCGCTGCAATTGACGTCGGCTTCGCGGACCTCGACGCCGTGCGCGCGCGCATCGCGAACGAGCTGCGCCGGCTGATAGAAACCCATCGGCTGGCTGTTGAGGATGGCGGCGCAGAAGACATCCGGATAGTGGCATTTGATGAAAGCCGAGGCGTAGACCAGGAGCGCGAAGCTTGCCGCGTGGCTTTCCGGAAAACCGTATTCGCCGAAGCCTTCGATCTGGCCGAAACAATGTTCGGCGAATTCGCGGTCATAGCCGCGCGCGGTCATGCCGTTGATGAACTTGTCGCGGAACAGATGGACAGTACCGTTATGGCGGAAGGTGGCCATGGCGCGGCGCAGCCCATCCGCCTCGTCGGGCGTGAATTTTGCCGCCGTAATCGCGATCTGC
>JASHVN010000584.1 GCA_030044555.1 Xanthobacteraceae bacterium
CGCAGCGAGCTTGGAACGCAACGCCGTCACCCGAGATGGCTCGAATTCATCCTCGGCCCTGGGCGGCTTGCCGACGAATACGTACATGCATCGGGCCGCAAGGTCGAAGAGGTCATGACGCCCGATCCTTACACCGTTACCGAAGACGATTCGCTGGAGTATCTCGTTGAATTGATGCAACGGCGGCGCGTCAAGCGCCTTCCCGTCATGCATGAGGGGCGGATGGTCGGCATCGTCAGTCGCGCTAATCTGATGCATGCCTTGACGAGCTTGGCTCGCGAGGCGGCGCCGTCGACGAGCTCCGACTGGTCGATCCGCAACCAAATTCTGACTGCTCTCGGCGGTCAACACTGGTCGCCGAACGCCAATGTTGTGGTCCGCAACGGCGTCGTTGAACTGTGGGGCGTCGTCATGGACGAACGGGAGCGCCGCGGGCTCACCGTCCTGGTCGAGAATGTCCCTGGTGTGAAGGAAGTGCACGACCATCTGGTCTGGGTTGAGCCGATGTCGGGAACGGCGTTTTCCTCCACCGAGGATGAAGTGAAGGAACACAGCGCAGCCCCGTGAGCGCGCGCCGCCTCTTTGTGGGTGACAGGGTTTGCTCAATCGATGGAATGAACGAGACAAGGCGCATACGCGCCCCGATAAAAGGAAAAGGGCGCGGCTTTCGCCGCGCCCTTTCATTTTCGGATCTTAGATGGGCTTAGTAGTCCATCCCCATGCCGCCGCCGCCGGGCATCGCCGGCATGGCCGGCTTGTCCTTCGGCAGTTCGGCGACCATCGCCTCGGTGGTCACCAGCAAGCCGGCGACGGAGGCCGCGTCCTGCAGCGCGGCGCGCACCACCTTGGCCGGATCGACGATGCCCTTCTCGATCATGTCGACGTAATCCTCGCTCTGCGCGTCGAAGCCGAACGTCTCCGACTTATTTTCCAGGATCTTGTTGACGACGATCGAACCCTCGACGCCGGAATTTTCCGAGATCTGGCGCAACGGCGCTTCGATAGCCTTGAGCACGATGTTGATGCCGGTCTGCACGTCGGCATTGTCGTTATGCAGCTTGCCGACGGCTTTCTTGGCGCGCAGCAGCGCCACGCCGCCGCCCGGCACGATGCCTTCCTCGACTGCGGCGCGGGTGGCGTTGAGCGCATCCTCGACGCGGTCCTTCCTTTCCTTGACCTCGACTTCGGTTGCGCCGCCGACGCGGATCACCGCGACGCCGCCGGCGAGCTTGGCCAGCCGCTCTTGCAGCTTCTCGCGATCATAGTCGGAGGTGGTCTCCTCGATCTGCGACTTGATCTGGGCGACCCGCGCCTCGATGTCCTTCTTTTTGCCGGAACCATCGACGATGGTGGTCTTCTCCTTCTCAATCACCACCTTCTTGGCGCGGCCGAGCATCGCCACGCTGACGTTCTCAAGCTTGATGCCGAGGTCTTCGGCGATGAGCTGACCGCCGGTGAGGATGGCGATGTCTTCGAGCATCGCCTTGCGGCGGTCGCCGAAGCCGGGCGCCTTCACGGCCGCGACCTTCAGGCCGCCGCGCAGCTTGTTGACCACGAGGGTCGCGAGGGCCTCGCCCTCGATGTCCTCGGCGACGATGAGCAGCGGCTTGCCGGCTTGCACGACCGCTTCGAGCACCGGCAGCAACGGCTGCAGGCCGGAAAGCTTTTTCTCGTGCAGGAGCACATAAACGTCCTCCAGCTCGGCGATCATCTTCTCGGCATTGGTGATGAAGTAGGGCGACAGATAGCCGCGGTCGAACTGCATGCCCTCGACGATCTCGACGGCGGTCTCGAGCGCCTTGGCCTCTTCGACCGTGATGACGCCCTCGTTGCCGACCTTCTGCATGGCGTCGGCGATCATCTTGCCGACCTGCTTGTCGCCGTTCGCCGAAATGGTGCCGACCTGGGCCACTTCCGACGTCGAGCCGACCTTCTTGGCGCGCTTCTTGATGTCGTCGACGACGGCTTTGACGGCGATGTCGATGCCGCGCTTGAGATCCATCGGGTTCATGCCGGCGGCGACCGCCTTGGCGCCTTCCTTGACGATGGCGTGCGCCAGCACGGTCGCCGTGGTGGTGCCGTCGCCGGCCTGGTCGTTGGTCTTCTGCGCCACCTCGCGCACCATCTGCGCGCCCATGTTCTCGAACTTGTCGTCAAGCTCGATCTCCTTGGCGACGGTGACGCCATCCTTGGTGATGCGCGGCGCGCCGAAGCTCTTCTCGAGCACGACGTTGCGGCCCTTGGGGCCGAGCGTCACCTTCACCGCGTTGGCGAGAACCTCGACGCCATGCAACATGCGGTCGCGCGCGTCGGTGGAAAATTTTACGTCTTTGGCAGCCATGTTTGTTTGCTCCTGGGGTTTTCAGCTCGTCATCACCGGGCTCGACCCGATGATCCATGCAGCCGCGACGGCCCCATGGATGGCCGGATCACGTCCGGCCATGACGACGTATGGATTCAGGCAATAATGCCCATGATGTCGGACTCCTTCATGATCAGGAGTTCGTCGCCGTCGAGCTTGACTTCGGTTCCCGACCACTTGCCGAACAGCACACGGTCGCCGGCTTTCAGGTCCATCGGGATCAGTTTGCCGTTCTCGTCGCGGCCGCCGGGGCCGACGGCGACGACTTCGCCCTCTTGCGGCTTCTCCTTGGCGGTGTCGGGAATGATGATGCCGCCCTTGGTCTTCTCCTCGGCATCGATACGCTTCACGACCACCCGGTCATGCAGCGGGCGGAATTTCAATTTTGCCATGATTACCTCTGGGGCCGCTTTGCGGGCTCGCGGCCATCGCGTTGGACGAAAGGATTTCAGATTGTTTTGCAGCGCCTTAGCACTCCCCTCTATCGAGTGCTAAGAACCGCAGCGGAAATAGGAGCTTAGCGCTATGCTGTCAAGACCAACGGGCGCGGCTCATGCCGGCCACCATGGCTAACAAAGTCGAAAGGACGTAAAGGTAATACGCTTGCAGTGTCGGCCTTCATGCCGCCAACGCGCAGAATCGGCCAAAGTCACGGCCAATTCGGGCGGCAGAGTGGGCAGGCGAGGGGATCCGGCAAAACTGGGACGTCAGGATTAGGCGGGCCGCTGCTCCCTGAGAAGCGTCCTCAAGGAGAGTGTTCATGAACGCGTGGCAGCGCGATTTCTGCTCGTTCGCAGCGGCGGGCGTCCTTTGCGCGCTTGCGCTTGGCAGCTGCACCACCAATCAGCCGGCCATGCAACAGCCAGCCGCAGCGCCGCCGCTTGCGCCGGAGATTCCTTCTTCCATACGCCCGGAGGAAGTGGTCGGTCGCTGGGGCTATGGCTCCTATCACCGGCCGGAGGATCTGGTGCGAACCGAAGCCGCCGCGCGCGCCGCCTGCGGCCAGCCCGTCGTCATCGATCGCGGCCCGAACGGCGGCGTTATGATGTATCTCGCCGACAACGCCCAGCTGCAGGAGCTGGAACTCAAAGGTAGCCAAAGCGGGCAGAATTACATCGGTCCGCCCGGCCCGGCTGGTGGCACGGATGATCGGCAGGTCGTGTCCTTCGACGGCCGCACCATGGTGCTCAAGTGGATGGACCCCGAAGTCGCCGGCCGCTACGGCATCGGCGTCTATGTGCGTTGCGCCCCCGAGGGCACGGCGCGCGCTGCGCGACGGCGGCCGCCTCCTCCTCCGCCCCCACCCCCGCCAGCTCCGGCGCCGCAGCACTAGATTTTCACGCCTGGCTGCAGTGCCCCTCGAGCGCTTCGAGGGCCGCTGACGCCGGTCCGATGAGCAGGTCCTAGCTCGGCCACCCCACGTGGGAGTGGCACTGGGCGGCGTTTGCGGCCAGCAATTCGTGTGTTTCGCCGTGATGCGAAGGCCGGCCTAGTTCGCCTGTTGCGGCCGGGTTGTGAACATGGCGTCGATGTCGCTCTGCGACGCGTGGCCGCTATCGGACTCCAGTTGCGGCCCGTGCAGGGCATGACCGCCATTGTGCCGCGCTGCTGTCGAGGCGGTCTTTATCTCGTTGAGGATGCGGGCGACGTGATCCTCGATGAATTTGAGCGCCGACGAAACCTTGGCGACGCGCTGGCCGATAAGATCCTGAAAATTGCAGGCCTCGAAGATCTGAATGACCAGGTCCTGGATGTCCTGAGCGAGTTCTTGCTCGATCCTGCCGTCGAGCGCGGCCGATAACGTATTGGCCGCAGAATCGATTGCCTCGGCGACAGTGAGAATTTTCTGTGTCGCTTTCTCGGTGCCGCTGACCACGGCATTGAGTTCGCACTCGATGCGCGACAATGGCGCGGCCTCGCCGCTGCCGTTGCCGTCATGAATCTCGGCGCTGACGGGATCTTCGCCCGCGATCGCGTCGGCAATCAGATGAAGCTGCGAGGTCAGACGCGCGACCTCGCCGCGCTCGGGCGCCGCGGCGGCGCGCTCGCCGCCTGGTGCCATCGCCGCGATGACACTGCGCAAAGCGCGCAGTTCGTGCATGATTTCGGCGTAGCCCAACGGGGCTGCCGCGGTCCCCACGTCCTCTTCGAGATGAGCGGCCGCCGTCCGTTCTATCCGGAAGACCTTGCGTTGCTCGCCCATGCGCTCACCAATTCAAACCGACCATCCCCCTCGCGGCAGACTAGCCTGTGCCGGCTTAATACGGCGTTTCGTCCCGGCACGGCGGGGCGGCGGACAGACGTGGTACTCCTCGGCGAGCGCAAGCTTCGCTTAACCATGAGGTCCGGCAGTTCACGCAAAATAAACGGTAACTTGATGAACGATGTGCAAAGGTGCCGGCGCGCAATTGGCGAGCAGAAAAATTTACCAAACAGTCGAGGTTTGCGCCTGTACTCATTCGTGCGGAAATGACGTGCAAGTGAAGAGTACAGAGTTCAGCAATGCGGCGTATCTGTGTATCCGCGCTCCTTCTGAGCGCGCTTTCTCTCCCGGCTTGGGCCGATCCGTTAGCGATTACTCCCAATGCGTTCAACGCGGCGCAGGCGCCAGACGCGCCCGAGCAAACAGTGCCGCCCGCCGCACCGGCTCAGGTTGCCTCCGCGCAGCCCAATCTTGGCGGCGGCTTCATCCAGTTTCTGTTCGGGGATGCGGCGCCCGCCGCGTCCGCGCCGTCTGCGGAACAAACGATGCCAAGCAATGCGGCACCCGCACCAGCGCCGCAGGCTGACGCGCTTGCCAATGATCCGGATGCGGCCGCCGCCGCTACCGGCGACGATGGGCATCCGCCGGTCGATCCAAAATACGATCGCCAGATCGTCGACTATGGCACCGAGGAAGCGCCGGGCACGATCATCATCGATACGCCGCACAAGTTCCTCTATCTGGTTGAGGATGGCGGCAAGGCGATGCGTTACGGCATCGGCGTCGGCCGCCCGGGCTTTACCTGGGCCGGGGTGAAGACGATCACCGCCAAGCGCGAGTGGCCGGACTGGCGGCCGCCGGTGGCCATGCTCAAGCGGCAGCCGGAGCTGCCGCGGTTCATGGCCGGCGGGCTGCAGAACCCGCTCGGCGCGCGGGCGATGTATCTCGGCTCCACCGATTATCGCATCCATGGTTCGAACGAGCCCTGGACCATCGGCCAGGACGTTTCGTCTGGTTGCATCCGGCTGCGTAATGCCGACGTCATCGATCTCTACGGCCGGGTGAAAGTCGGCACCAAGGTCGTGGTGATGTAGCGGGTACTGCTTGGTGTGTTGTCGCCGGCGCCGCTGCTTAGGCAGGCGAGGCCACGTTGCGGCATACATGGTGACGGCGGAACGCGGCCGCTATTGAATTCACAGCTCCAGGCCGTGCGCGGCAAGCAGTTGCGGAAACGAATCTCCTAAGAAGAATGCATATTCGCGCTCGCGTAAATCGGTGAGCGGATCGAGGCGCACGAGCTCGGCGTCGACTTTCCCCGGGTGGCACATGACGACGCTGCCGTCGGGGAGGCGATCAAGAAATGCCGGAAAAAGCTTTGCGTATTCGGCGCCCGGCCGAAACGCGTAGGTGCCGGCAAAGGCCGGATTGGTGTGCAATCCCTGCGCGGCGGCGAGCCGGCGAAACCGCCCGCTCAACGCGTCGAGAATGAGTCCTTTTGGATCGAAGCCGTTTCGCACCGCGCGGCCGCATTGCCGCAGCCAAGCGTTTGGTGCCGCGCGCTTGGTGACGCCAATGAGTGCTTCGCTGATCTGCGGAAACACGTGGATGTGCTGATGGCCGTCGACATAATCCGGCATGCGGCCGAATGCGGCGCGGAATGCCGCGAACTGAGCGGCGATCTCGGCCTCGAGCAGCGCCGGCTGAAGCGACCGCGACAATGCGCGGCGCGCCATCGATGCGAGCGGTGGAAACGCGCCGCCGCGCAGCGGCACAAAGCCGTCGGCGCGTGGAACAAATGGCGCGGTGAGGGTGAGGTGCAAGCCGATCGAGGCGGCATTTCCGGCCGCTTCACGCAGCGCCGCTGCTTCCGCGTGCGAGAATGTCGGCGCAATCACCATCACCGAGGTGGCGTTGATGCGCCGCTGCGCGATGAGATCGCGGATGGCGCCGCTCACGGCGGGAGAGATGCCGTAATCGTCGGCGCAAAGAACGATGCGTCGGCGCGCAGCGGCGTTCATTCGGCGGCGGCGCGGGGGCCCGACGCCGGCTCATCGCCTCGCTGTTGCGTCGTCGCGTCGTGTTTCACGTCATGCTCGGCGACGAAATAAACCGGCCGCGCTTTGATCTCGTAGAGAATCTTGCCGATATACTCGCCGAGCACGCCGAGCAGGATGAGTTGCACGCCGCCGAGCACCATGACGCCGACGAACAATGACGGATAGCCGGGCACGCTGCCGCCATAGACCACCGTCTGGTAGATGATTTCCGCCCCGTACAGCAGCGCAATTGTGGCGAGCAGCAGGCCGAGCAAGGTCGCCACCCGCAGCGGCGCCACCGAAAACGAGGTCAGCCCGTTGAGCGACAGGCCAATCAACGAGCGAATGTTCCAGCTGCTGCGGCCGTCGGCGCGCGGTGCCGGCTCATAATCGATGCGCATTTGGCGAAAGCCGATCCAGCTCGCCAGCCCCTTGAAGAAGCGATTGCGTTCCGGGAGCTGTCGCAGGGCGGCGGCCGCGCGCGGCGACAGCAGCCGGAAGTCGCCGGCATCCTCGGGAATTTTGGTGCGCGTGCCCCAATTGAGCAGGATGTAGAACGCCTTCACGGCGATCCGCCGCGTCGGCGATTCGTTTGAGCGGTGCGCTTTTGCGGTATAGACGACGTCGTAATCGTCATC
>JASHVN010000585.1 GCA_030044555.1 Xanthobacteraceae bacterium
TGCTGCTGGCGCCGATGTCCGGCGTCACCGATGCGCCGTTCCGGCGCATGGCCGCTTCGCTGGGTGCCGGCTTGGTCGTCTCGGAAATGACCGCATGCGCGGCGCTGGCCGGCAGCGGACGCTCCGCGCAGCACCGCATGGCGCGGCGGCGCATCGAGGATCACGGAGCAGGCCTGCATGTGGTGCAGATTGCCGGATGCGAGGCGCGCTGGATGACGGAGGGCGCGCGCATTGCGGAAGCGTCCGGCGCCGCCATCATCGACATCAACATGGGCTGCCCGGCCAAGCACGTAACCGGCGGTCAGTCCGGCTCGGCGCTGATGCGCGATCTCGATCATGCGGTCACGCTGATCGAGGCGGTGGTCGGCGCCGTGCGCGTTCCGGTGACGTTGAAGATGCGGCTCGGCTGGGACGACGCCTCGCGCAATGCGCCCGAATTGGCGCGGCGCGCGCAAGGAGCCGGCGTGCAGCTCGTCACCGTGCATGGCCGCACCCGCTGCCAGTTCTACAAAGGCCGCGCCAACTGGGCGGCGGTGCGCGCGGTGAAGGATGCCGTGTCGATCCCGGTCGTGGTCAACGGCGATATCGAAAGTTTTGCCGACGCCGACGCGGCGCTGGCGGCGTCCGGCGCCGATGCGGTGATGGTCGGCCGCGGCGCGCAGGGGCGGCCGTGGTTTCCCGGTCAGCTCGCGCACTATTTCGCTACAGGACAACGCGGGGAAGCGCCGCCGCTTGCGCAACAGCTCGCGCTTGCCTCCGCGCTCTACGGCGAAATGCTCGGCCTCTACGGGATCGAACTCGGCCCGCGTCACGCGCGCAAGCATTTGGGCTGGGCGCTTGATACCGCCGCCGCATGCACGAGCGCGCCTGACGATCTCCTCAAAGCGCAGCGCGCTCACGTGCTCACCGCGACCGATCCGGCGCTGGTGCTGCGGCTGCTCGCGGAAGCGTTCGATGCGTTCGGAGGCTGCCGTCATCCTGAGGTGCGAGCGCAGGAGTGCTCCATCGCGCAAGGCGCGATGGAGACTCCGTAGCGAGCCTCGAAGGATGCAGCCTCGGCGTTCGGGCCGTCGCCCTTCGAGGGCCGCTTCGCGGCCGCCTCAGGATGACGGGACCCGATATTCGCGGTAGCTTCGCCGCCTCAAAGGTTAAAAGGAAACGCCCATGCCCACCAACCGCGTCTACAACATCGCCGTCATTCCCGGTGACGGCATCGGCAAGGAGGTGGTGCCCGAGGGCGTGCGCGTGCTGGAGGCTGCGGCGAAAAAGTTCGGCTTCGAACTGCGGCAGGACCATTTCGATTTTGCCTGTGCGGAGTATTACGAAAAGCACCACCGCATGATGCCGGAGGATTGGAAGGACAAAATCGGCCGCCATGATGCGATCTATTTCGGCGCGGTCGGCTGGCCGGCGAAAGTGCCCGACCACATTTCGCTGTGGGGCTCGCTGATTCTGTGGCGGCGCGAGTTTGATCAATACATCAATCTGCGGCCGGTGCGGCTGATGCCCGGCGTGCCGTCGCCGCTCGCCAACAGAAAGCCCGGCGACATCGATTTCTGGGTGGTGCGCGAGAACACCGAGGGCGAATATTCCGCCATCGGCGGCCGCATGTTCGCCGGCACCGAGCGCGAAGTGGTGGTGCAGGAAACCGTGCTGTCGCGCATCGGCGTCGACCGCGTGCTCAAATTCGCCTTCGAGCTCGCGCGCAAGACACCGAAGAAACATCTCACCTCGGCGACCAAATCAAACGGCATCGCCATCACCATGCCGTACTGGGACGAGCGCGTGGAGGCGGTGTCAAAGAACTATCCCGACGTGAAATGGGACAAGTATCACATCGATATCTTGAGCGCCTTGTTCGTGCTCAAGCCGGACAAGTTCAACGTTGTCGTCGGTTCGAATCTGTTCGGCGACATTCTTTCCGATCTCGGCCCCGCCTGCACCGGCACCATCGGCATCGCGCCATCGGGCAATATCGATCCCGAGCGCCGGTTTCCGTCGCTGTTCGAGCCGGTGCACGGCTCGGCGCCGGACATTGCCGGGCAGGGCATCGCCAACCCGATCGGGCAGATCTGGTCGGGCGCGATGATGCTGGAACATCTCGGCGAGAGCGAAGCCGCCGCTTCCATCGTCAAGGCCATCGAGCGCGTTTTGGCCGAGCCGAAGCTGCGCACCCGCGATCTCGGCGGGGAGGCGGATACCGTCGCCTGCGGCAAGGCGGTGGCGGCGGCGCTGGCGTAAGGCTTCCGCCAAACCTTCGCCGCACGGCTTGCGCAAACTTCTTCGCGCCTCCAGATCTTTCTTGCGCTTCCAAATCTTTCTTTGTGCTGCCATGTCACACGAGGCGGGGCTGCCTCGTCTTATGCGAATGGGGTACTGGGCGGCCCGGACCGGCCGGGTCCGCGCGGGACGCCGTCGCAACAGGAGAGGTGCGATGTTCAAATGGTTTTTGCAGCGCTGGGTCAGCAAGTTCGAACGGACCTGGAGCTACGACGCGAGTTATTTGCACGAGCTCATAGAGACCGACCCGCGGGCGATGATGGCCTTCGGCAAGGTCCAGGCTTTGACCAAGTACCACAAAGACGTGCCGCCCGCGGCCTATTGTGCGGCCGGGCTGGTCGCCGTCATGGCGGAGGATTGCGGGCCGTGCACGCAGCTCGGCATCGACATGGCCGAGCGCGAGGGCATCGATCCGGCGATCCTGCGCGCTGTGGTGGCGCGCGACTACGCGGCGATGCCCTACGACGTGGCGCTCGCCACGCGCTTCGCCGAGGCGAGCCTGCACCACGCGCCGCAGGCCGACGATTTGCGCGAGGAGGTGGTGCGCCAGTTCGGCAAGCGCGGCTTGATTTCGCTGGCGTTCGCCATGGTCGCGGCGCGAACCTTTCCGACCCTGAAATACGCGTTAGGCCATGGCAAGGCCTGTACGCGTCTCACCGTCGGCGGCGAAACCCAGCCGGTGTTGCGCACGGTGACGAAGGCGGCGTGAGTTCGCAATCGCGATAGTGCCTCAAATTGAATGAGGCATCATCTTCTGATCGCTCGGGGCCGTCGATCGCAACGGTAAGCCAAAACTTCGAAAGGATTTCTCGGTCAAGGGCGCGAAGCGCCGCCGTCGGCGGTTTTACCCTTGACTGAAAAATTCTTTCGAAGAAAACGCTGCCGTTGCGATCGACGGCTTTCCCTGACCATCGTGCATTCCGTGACCATCGTATTGAAACTGAGGCATTCGCTGATCCCGCCTCCTGTCGCGCCTGCCAGTCCGTTCGCTTAATATGACCGGGGTTGAGCGGAGCAGGAGCAAGTCATGAAAATCGGCATTGTGGGTCTCGGCCGCATGGGCGCGGCGATGTCGCAGCGCCTGCGCGAGCAGGGCTTTGACGTGATCGGCTGGGATCAGAAAGCGGAGGCCAGCGCAAAGGTGGCGGCCGGTGGGTTGCGCATTGCCGCCAACCCATCCGAGGTCGCCGCGGCATCCGAGATCGTCATTTCCAGCATCACCGAGGACAATGGCGCGCGCGGCATCTTCAACGGCGCGAACGGCTTTCTGCACGGCGACGTGACGGGAAAACTATTCATCGAGATGAGCACGCTGCAGCCGATGACCGGCCGCGAGCTGGCGCCGCTCGTGGAGGCGAAGGGCGCGCGGCTCATCGAGGCGCCGGTGCTCGGCACCATTCCACAAGTGCGCGCCGGCACGCTGTTTGCCATGGTGGGCGGGGACGCCGAGGATTTGGCGCGCGGGCGCGTGGTGCTGGAGAAAATGACGCGCCGCATTCTGCATATGGGGCCGCACGGCGCCGGCTACGCCATGAAGCTTGCCGCCAATATCGGGCTCGGCGCCTACGTGCAGGCGATCGCGGAGTCGCTGGCGCTCGGGGCGAAGCAGGGGCTCGCGCTCGACCAGATGCTCGATGCGCTGTCCGAAAGCGCAACGGCCACCGGCTGGCTCAAGGCCAAGACCGGCGTATTGAAGGGCGAGCCGGGCGATATGACGCTGGACATCCGCACCTTGCGCAAGGACATCATGTCGGCGGTGGCGACCGGCGCGCTCACCGGCGTGCCGATGCCGCTGTCGGCGGGAACGCTGGCGGCGCTGTCGGCCGCGGTCGAGGGTGATTACGGCTCCGGCGACATCGCCGAACTGCCGAAGTTTTTCCGCGAGGCGATGCTGCAGAATTTTTGAACGCCAATCTCACGAGCCGCTCAGTCAAGCAGTTCGTCTAACCACGGCGATACGGAAGTTTCAGCAAGTGGAGCGCAGATGAGCGAAATCACAGCGGCGGCGAAGCCGTCAGCGGAGGACGTTCTGGCGTTCTGGCTTGCCGCCGGCCACGAGCGCTGGTTCGAGGACGACGCGGCTTTCGACGGCGAAATCCGCAAACGGTTTGCGGCGACTTACGAGGACGCTGTAGCGGGTTTGCTGAGCGACTGGGAAAATTTACCTGAATCGGCCCTTGCTCTTGTCATCGTGCTGGACCAATTCCCGCGCAACATGTTCCGCAACAGCGCGCGTGCCTATGCGGCCGACCCACTCGCCCGCGCGGTGGCACGACGCGGCATTGCCAAGGGCTTCGATCAGAAAGTCGCCATGCCCGAGCGCACTTTCTTCTACCTGCCGTTCGAGCATTCGGAAGAGGCGGCGGACCAGGAGCGCTCGGTCGCGCTGATGCGCGAGACCGGCGACGCCGACC
>JASHVN010000586.1 GCA_030044555.1 Xanthobacteraceae bacterium
TGCAGCAGCAGGCGCAGTTGAACGTCACCTACACGAATATCGTCGCGCCGATCGATGGCGTCATCGGCAACCGGACCCTGCGCGTCGGCCAGTATGTGCAGGCCGGCACCCAGCTCATGGCCGTGGTGCCGCTCGCCTCCACTTACGTGGTCGCCAATTTCGAAGAGACGCAGCTCGCCGACATCCGCCCGGGCGAGCCGGTCGATCTCGCCGTCGACACCTACTCCGACACAGTCGTGCGCGGCCGTGTCGAAAGCATCGCCCCCGCCAGCGGCCAGGAATTCGCGCTGTTGCCGCCCGACAATGCCACCGGCAACTTCACCAAGATCGTGCAGCGCATTCCGGTCAAGATCGCGATCGAGCGCAACGATCCGCTGCGCGGCGATCTGCGGCCGGGCATGTCGGTCGTCGCCACCGTGAGCACGAAGAACGACGCCCGGACAAATGCCCGGACAATCTCGGGCGTCCAGTCGGTCGCCGCCAACCAGGATCATTAAGGGCGCAGCCATGCCTTCGCTCGACACAACAGCGCCTGGTGTTCCGGATCGAGCCAGCTTTACGACCTGGGCGGCGGTGCTTGGCGCGCTGCTCGGCACCTTCATGGCCGTGCTCAACATTCAAATCACCAATGCATCGCTCTTGTATATCGAGGGCGGAATCAGCACCGGCGTCGACAACGGCACCTGGATCTCCACCGCTTATTTGATCGGCGAGATCATCGTCATCCCGATGACCGATTATTTGACGCGGGTGTTCTCGTTCCGGCGTTTCCTGATGGTCAACACGGTGCTGTTCCTGGCTTTTTCGGTGTCCTGCGCCTTTGCCCATAATCTGACGGAAATGATCGTGCTGCGGGCATTGCAGGGGGTCGCCGGCGGCGTGCTGATCCCGATGTCCTTTACGCTGATCCTGACCAAGCTGCCGCGGCCGCAGCAGCCCCTCGGACTGGCGCTGTTCTCGATCACCGCGACGTTCGCGCCTGCCATCGGTCCGACCATTGGCGGCTATCTGACCGAGGCCTACGGCTGGCAATACATTTTCTTCGTCAACGTGGTTCCCGGCGCGGTGATGATCGTCGTGCTGTGGCTGACGCTCGAGCGCGAGCCGATGCAGCTTGATCTGCTCGGCGGCGGCGACTGGTTCGGCATCGCCACGATGGCCATCGGGCTCGCGGCGCTGCAGACGGTGCTCGACGAGGGCAATAAGGACGACTGGTTCGATTCGCCTTTCATCGTCAGATTGACGATCGCCGCAATCATCTTTCTCGTCGTGTTTGTCTGGATAGAGCTCAAGTCCGACAAGCCGACGGTCAATTTCCGGCTGCTGGCGAGCCGGAATTTCGGCTTCGGTTCGCTTGCCGTGTTCTTCCTCGGTTTCGCCCTCTACGGCGCGGTCTATCTGCTGCCGGAATATCTGGGGCAGGTGTTCAACTATAACGCCGAGCAGATCGGCTTCGTTCTGGCCTGGACCGCGCTGCCGCAGCTCCTCATCATTCCATTCGTGCCGTTCTTGATGCGGCGCGTTGACGCCCGCCTGCTCACGATAAGCGGGCTTGTCGTATTTGCGTTCAGCTGCTTCATGAATGCGCGCATGTCGCCGGACTATGCCGGCGACCAGCTGTGGCTGCCGAACATCGTGCGCGCGGCCGGGCAGGCGGTGGTGCTGACCCCGCTGTCGGCGATCGCCTTGACGGGCATCGCGCGGCAGGATTCCGCCGGAGCGTCCGGTCTGTTCAACATGGCGCGCAACCTCGGCGGCGCGTTCGGCACGGCATTGCTGGCGACGCTGGTCACCAAGCGCGAGCAATTCCACTCAAATGTTATCGGCAGCGCGGTGAACTTGTTTCGCAACAGCGTGCGCGAGCGTCTTGCTGAGCTCACCAGCTACTTCCTGAGCCACGGCGTCAGCGACACCGCCGCGGCACAACACAAGGCGATCGTCGCGCTGGGAAATATCGTGCGCAAGCAGGCGCTGATCATGGGCTATGCCGACACGTTCGCGGCCCTGGCGCTGCTTCTGCTCCTGGCCGCGGCGTCGCTGTTGTTCACGCGGCGCGCGGGGGCAAGCGGCGCCGGCGCGCATTAGCGCATGATCCCGAGAATGCCTGCCCTCGGACTTGATCCGGGGGTGGAAACCAGTTTTCGGAAAAAATTATGCTCAAAGGGAAAATCTAGACCTTGATCCGATTCAATCGAATTGGATCAGGGTCTAAGGCGCAGACCGGCGCCTACCCCGCGACCAGCTCGCCCTTTGCGTTTTTCGCCCGAATGGCGCCGCCGGCCGATTGACGCAGCCGGCGCACCGCTTCGGTTGCTTCCGCGGCGTTGAGGCTCGCATAGCCGAGGCGAAGCCCTCTTTGCTCGTAGGGTGCAATCGCGAACGAGCGCGACGGCAGGAAACGGACATTCGCGTTTCGTGCGCCGTTCTCGATCGCATCGAGGATGCAGGCATCCCCAAAGGTGATCCAGAATGACAGGCCGCCGGCGGGGACCTTGAAGTGCACGGCTTCGCCGAAGTTATCCCGAAGCAGCTGCGCGAAGGCGTTGCGCCGGCCGAGATAAATCTGCAATGCCTTGCGCGCATGGCGATGCAGTTCACCGGACTGGATCAGCTCGGCCACTGCCAATTCCGTCGGCACGTTGCCTTGCCGATCGATGACGACCGTCTCGTTTGCCAGCAACCGAATGACGTCCGGTGCCGCGGCGATGTAGCCGATGCGCAGGCCCGGCACGAGAAGCTTCGACATCGAGCCGATATACACCGTCCGGCGCGGCGCGTAGGTGGCCATCGGCAATAGCGGCTGCTGCTCGAAATGAAACTCGTGATCGTAATCATCCTCGATGATGGCGAAGCCGAACTGCGATGCCACATCGAGGAGCCGCAGGCGCCGTTCCGGCGGCAGTGAAACAGTTGTCGGGAACTGATGATGCGGCGTGAGATAGAGTGCGCGGACTCTGTGCCGGCGGCAAAGTCTCTCGACGTCTTCGACGTCCAATCCGTTGTCGTCAAGTCCGGCGCCAACGACTTCCGCGCCGGCAGCGCGGAACGCTTGCCAGGCCGGAGAATAGCTCAGCGCTTCGACGAGAACGGTTTCGCCCGGCCGCACAAGAATTCGGGCGGCAAGGAAAATAGCCGCCTGGCTGCCGCGCGTGATGCAGATATTGTCCGCGCTCGTCACCAGGCCGCGATGCGCGGTCAGCATATTGGCAATTGTCTCCCGCAGAAGCGGCGAGCCGCGGGGATCGCCATAGCCGAGCCAATTGCCGCGCGCCGCCTGCCGCAACGCGGTGCGATAAGCGCGCGACAGCACGTCGGGCGACAACAGCCGGGAATCGGGCGCGCCGTCGTCGAACGTCAGATCGGCATTCTCGACGAAAGCCGGTAGCGGGTCCGCGGCCGGATGAATCTTGAACTCGGGCGACGCGGCTTCGTAATCCGTATCCGATTGCCGAATAGGCAAGAGCTGTGGCGCTAATTCGGGCAACGAATCGGACACGATCGTGCCCCGCGTCCCATCCGAGGCGAGCCAGCCTTGGGCGATCAGGTCGTCATAGGCGAGCACGATGGTTTTGCGATTGACGCCGAGCGTCGCCGCCAGCTCGCGGCTGGAGGGCAAAAACGTTCCCGGCGCCAGCCGGCCGCGCTGGATGTCGTGGATAAGTGCTTGAACGATCTGCTGATAGACGGGGATATCGCGTCCCCGATCCACCCGTTCGGCAAGGCTGATTTTCCAAGGTCGCAGCACTGGACCCCTCCATCAGTCATTGTTGGACCTTTTCCATGATCCGTGGTGTCCCATAGGCTCGCGGCCCGGGACATGAACACGCACCTAGCAAAGACCGTGCCTCGGGCCGCCCGAATTACGCTCAGCCGCAGCGGCAAGTGCTTCACCGCCAATGCAGGCGAGACCATCCTCGAAGCGGCGCTGCGCCACGAAATTTGGCTGCCGCATGCCTGCCGCGGCGGCACCTGCGGCACGTGCCGGGCGCGCGTCGTGGCTGGTGCGGTCACCTATGACACCGCCGTGCCGGCCCGGATGCGGCAAGGCGCTGCGCACGCGCTGGCGCTGTTGTGCTGCGCCAAACCTTTGGGCGACGTCACGTTCGATGTGGCGGAGCTGGCGGCAAGGCCGATCGGCACGCTGTTCCGCCGTCCGGCCCGCGTGACCGCGATCGCAAGGCCGTCGCGTGACGTCGCCATCGTCACGCTCAAGCCGCCGCCGACCGCGACGATCCGGTTCCGGCCCGGGCAATATATCTGTCTGGTCGGTCAGGATGGCCGATTGCATCCGTTCTCCATCGCCAATGCGCCACGCGCGGACGGCTCTCTGGAGCTGCATATCGGGCGTGTCGCCGATGGGCGTTTCACGGCTTACGTGCATGAACAATTGCAGCCGCGCGATATCGTGCGTTTCGAGGGACCGTTTGGCGAATTCGGCTTTGTTGATGATTCCGGCCGTCCGGTCATTTTGCTCGCCGGCGGAACCGGTATCGCGCCCATCAAGGCGATGTTGGAATCGCTCACGCAGAGCGGCATTCGGCGCGAGCTTCATCTCTATTGGGGCACCCGCGACAAGGATGGCCTTTATGCCATCGAGCAAATCCTGGCGCTATGCGCTGCGCATGTGACGCCGGTTTTATCAGAACCGAAGTCCTCTTACGGCTGGGCCGGGCGCCGCGGGCTCGTTCACCGCGCGGTGCTCGAAGACTTTCCGGATCTGTCGTCCTTCGACGTCTATGCCTGCGGCAGTCCCGGCCTGGTCGAGGCGGCATTGTCCGATTTTACGCGCATCGCGGCGCTGCCGCGGACTCGTTTTTTTTCCGAAAGCTTCAACCACACGCAGACAGCGCCGAAGCTTTCGAACGTTGCAGATTAATGCCGGGCTACCAGGAGAAGAACGATGCCAAAGATCACGGAGCTCTTCGTTTATCCCGTCAAATCCTGCGCTGGCGTCCGCGTGGACGAGGTCGCAATCGTGCCGACCGGTTTCGAATTTGACCGCAACTGGATGGTGATCGATGACAGCGGCACCTTCGTCACCCAGCGCGAGCACCCGAAGCTGGCGCTGGTGAAACCGCAATTCGCAAACGGCGGCCTGATCCTCAACGCTCCGGGCATGGAGCCGCTGCACGTGTCGGCGAATGGCGGCGGCGAACCGCTGTCGATTTCACTGTTCGGCGAAACGCATCCGGCGCTGGCAACGAATGCAGCCGCCGACGCCTGGTTCAGCACATATCTCGGCGGTCAGTTCCGGCTCGCCAAATGTGACCCGGCAACCCTGCGCAAAGGCGGTGTGCAGTACCCCGAGCGCGACGCGGCGCCGACGAGCTTTGTCGATAATTACGGCATTCTTGTCATCTCCGAAGCGTCGCACGCGGCGCTCAATCAGAAGCTTTCCGAGGCGGTGCCGATGAATCGCTTCCGGCCCAATATCGTCGTGTCCGGTATCGACGAGCACGACGAGGATTATTTCACCAATGCGCGGTGCGGCGACATCGCGCTGCGCTTCGTCAATCCGTGCTACCGCTGCAGCATGACGTCGATCGACCAGAAAATCGGCGCTCCTGGCCTGGAAGTGCTCCCGGTGCTGACGACCTATCGGTATGACGATGAAGTGAAGGGCGTGAAATTCGGCAACTATGCCGCGGTCAGCGGCGGCGTCGGTTCCCGCTTGCGCGTCGATTCCGATCTCGACGTCGATTGGAGCTTCTGATCAGCCATCCCTTGGCAAAGATTGGGTTTCGTCACGCACAATGTGTGGCGGCGGGATGATTGTCGCCACTAACCGCTTATTGATCCAAAGTGCCTGATTTTTTTACGTGGACATGAGCCGTTGGACCCCGCGCCATTTGAAAACTGGATGTGTTGACCGGTCCAGTGGCGCACTAGCCTTCAAACATCGGCCTGCCGCACTTCGGTCTTGAGACCGGGCTCGGACGTCGCATGGGCGCAGGACTCGTTGGCAAGTCAACGGAGCTGTTAGCCATGGCCAAAATCCCGCTAAAACCGAACTGCCTGAGCTTCACTGAAGTGCTTGCGCAGGCAGTAGCGTTGATCTCACCCACCATGACTGCGGCCCTGATCATCCCGGTGATGTATTCGAACACGGGAGATTGGAGCTGGCTCTCCTACGCGCTCGGCACCGTCATGCTGCTGTTTGTCGCGTACAATCTCAATCAATTCGCCAGCCGGTCGACAAGCGCCGGATCGATGTACGCCTATATCTGCCGCGGCCTCGGCGTGACCGCGGGCGCCGTCGGCGGCTGGTCGCTGATCTGGGCCTATCTCGGCATCTCGGTCGCCGGCGCAACCGGCTTTACGGTGTTCGCCGATACGCTCCTGAAAATGATAGGTTTGCATGTGCCGCCGGTCATGCTGTTCGCGGTCTGCGTCGGCACCTCGTGGTATTGCGCATGGAAAAACGTGCAGCTCTCGGCTCTGCTGATGCTGATCTTTGAGGGCATCTCGGTGACGCTCATTCTCATCCTCTGCGCCATCGTTCTCTCCCAGCATCATTTCGCCGTCGATGCCGCACAGTTCGACGTCAGCAAGCTGCCGTGGTCGAGCGTCGGTCTCGGCGTCGTGGTCGCAATCTTCAGCCTCGTCGGTTTCGAATGCGCCACCGCCTTCGGCGACGAAGCCAAGGATCCGCTGAAGACGATACCCCGCGCCGTCATGGTCAGCTTGATCCTGGCCGGGGCGTTCTTCGTGTTCGTGACCTATGTGGAGGTCTTGGGTGTCCGGGGCTATTCGACGACGCTCGACAAGCTCGACGCACCGCTGAACACGCTGTCGACGCTCGCCCATGTCGCGCCGCTCTCGATTCCGTTGTCGCTCGGCGCCATGGTGAGCTTCTTCGCGCTCAATCTGTCCTGCCTCAATGCCGGTGCGCGCGTGATCTACGCCATGGGCCGCCATGGCATTTTCCACGAGGCGACGGCGGACGCGCATGAGACCAACGAGACGCCGCATGTCGCGGTGACGACGATGGCGATTATCTCGTTCTTGCTGCCGACCATCGCCGCGCTGTCGGGGCAGGCGACGCTCGATATCTTCAATTACGCCGGCACTCTTGCGGCCTTCGGCTTCATCACGCCGTACTGCCTCATCACCGTGGCGGCACCGGTCTATCTCAAGCGGCTCGGCGAGCAGCGCCCGATCGATGTCGTGATGTGCGCGGCCTCGCTCGTCCTGCTGCTGATCCCGACGGTGGGCAGCGTCATTCCGGTGCCTGCTCCGCCGGTCAATTACTTCCCATATGCATATGTCGCCTATCTGCTGGCCGGCATCGCGTGGATCCTCGCCTTCCGTGCCCGCAAGCCCACGGCCGTCGGGGCAATCCATCAGGATCTTGAGCTGAACCACGCCCGGTTCGCAGCGCCAGTAGGGGCGCCTGTGGCACTGGGAGAGGCGAAAGCCGCCTGAAAATTTGCGATGCGGGCGATCTTCCCCTCGCACGCCGTCGACATTGGCCGCCATGCCGGAGACCGCTGGGTCCCGTTCATGGCGGCCGGTGTTTCACGATAGGGACCGGCATGAACGGCAAAGTGGTGTCGCTGAACGTCGGCGAGCCAAGGCTCGTCACTTACCGGGGCATGTCGTTTCGCACCGGCATCTTCAAACAGTCTACCGGTCAGCCGCTGACACTGAACAAACTCAACTTCGTGGGTGACGGCCAGGCCGATTTGTCGGCGCATGGCGGCATCGACAAGGCGGTCTATTGTTACCCGGCCGAGCACTATGATTTCTGGCGCCGCGAGCTCGGACGCGCGGCGCTCCCAATGGGTCAATTCGGCGAGAACGTAACGACGCAGGGCATTCTCGAAGCCGAGCTTCGCATCGGCGATGTTCTCGAGATCGGAACCGCAATCGTGCAGGTCTCCGAGCCCCGCATTCCCTGCTACAAGCTGGTTATGCGGATGGAGGCGGGCAGCGACTTCGCCGTCCGTTTTCTTGCCGCCAACCGGACCGGCTTTTACTGCCGGGTTCTTCAGGAAGGGGTCGTCAAGACCTCGGACGCGCTCGCGCTTTTGCGGAGCGACGCTTCATCGCCGACTGTGAGCGAGGTCGTCGCGGCGACCCAGTTCGCCGATCGCGACCCTGCCGGCCTGCGGCGGGTTCGCAAGGCGCGCGGCATCTCGGCAAAGTGGCAGTCGCGCGTGCGGCGCATGATCGACGCGGAAGTTCGTCGCCGCATCGAAACCTTTGCGGCGCAGCAGAATTCGTTCGTCGTGGATGAGGTCGTCCGCGAGACAAGGGACGTAATTTCGGTCTGGCTGCGGCCAGCCGATGGAGCGCGAGTATTGCGGGCATTGCCGGGCCAATATGTCAGGATCGTCTGGTTTGACGGCATGACGCGAACCTATAGCTTGTCGGCTGTCGATGCGGACCGGCGCTACCGCATCACCGTGAAGCTCGTGCGCGATGCCCAAGGCGCTCTCGGTCGCGCATCGGCACGGATCGCGGAGCTGAAAGCGGGAGACGTTCTTACGGTGGAGCGCCCGCGCGGCAATTTCCATCCCGATGTGGATGACGATACGCCGCTTATCCTGGCGGCCGCCGGCATCGGCGTGACGCCGATCATGGCGATGCTCGAACAGGTGACCCGCAGCGGCCGCCGCAACGTGTTCGCCGCCTTTGGCATGCGGCGGCCCGACGAGCATCCGCTTGTGGACGAGCTTAAGGCGCTTGCGGCGAAGCGTCGGCGTCTTTCCGTCATGCTGGCTTATTCGCAGCACGATGGAGCGCCGGTTCACGGACTCCCGGCGCCCAAACCGGGACGATTGACCGCCGCCGATCTGCTGCCGCACGCGGCTGCGCCGCTTGCCGAAGTGTTCCTGTGCGGGCCAGGGGAATTCATCCGGCAGATGCACGACGGCTTGGTCGAGCGCGGCGTCAACTCCCAGTGCGTACGCTACGAGGCATTCGGACCGTCGGCGCTGTTGCCTGCCCGTGCCATCGCGGCCGACCCTGATGTGACATACAAGGTGTCTTTCACACGTAGCGACGTGCAGGCGGTCTGGTCGCCGTCGTCCGGAACGCTGCTCAATCTCGCCGAGGCGGCCGGCGTGTCTCCCGCCTTCGGCTGCCGGTCAGGCGCCTGCGGGCTCTGCCGGACCAAGATCAGCGAAGGACGCGTCAGCTACATCGAACCCATCGATGAGCCCGACGAGGGCTACGTATTTCCGTGCTGCGCCATTCCGCAGACAGACTGCCGGCTCGATTTGTAGAGCGGATTCTGACCGATCGATCCAGTTCCAAAAAAAGACTCTACGCAGCGCGCCGTCGACGGTTCAGAAAGATGTGAAACGGCTGCTGCAAAGCAGCAATTCCCTTAAAATCGCATGGAAACAGGAAAGCGCAGAGAGAATTTGAACTCAAGGACGGCCTGCAGGGGCGCCGCCTGCGGCGGTTGCCGAAGTCAATCCATGACTTCAAATTCTCTCTGCGCTCGCGGACATCCATTCGATTTAAGGGAGAAGCAGCTCCTTCGGAGTCTCGTACATCCCAAGCCGGCGGATCGTGCCGCAACGATGTTTGCCGCCTTCGCATGATCTTTTCCTTAACTCTTTCAGCGCGCGTCCCGCACTGCGCGGAACCGGCGGCGCGATGATCGGTTTGTAAGTCGTCGGCACCGGCGGCCGTTCGCTTCATTTTTGCATTTTGGTGACGTCATGATCAGGTGTTTTCTCTTCGCAGCCGCCTTGCTGCTCGTGCCTTATGGCGCGCGTGCCGCCGAACTGTCGGTGCCCAAGCTCCATAAGGTGCATCGCATCGCCGTGCATCGTCCGTACCGCGTTCACGCGGCGAAGCCGCATTTCGGTTATTATTTCGGGCAGTGGGGCTGGCGCCGGGGCGGCACGGTGCGCTCCTGGTACGGCTCGACGTTCGCTTTCGCCGGCCCGTCCGGCCTTGACGGAGCATCGGTGGTCGCGGCGAGCCCGAAGGGCGTCGCGGCGATCGACTGCCCCGATTGGCGCCCCGATGTTTGTTTGGCCGAGCCCGTTCTTGCGCCTGTCGCCGCGGCCCGATGGAGAGGCGCGTGGTGATGCTAAAGCGGGATGAGATTTGATCGAATCGTCATGCCCGCGCCGGGCAATCCACGTCTTAAATGCCGCGCCGAAACAAAGACGTGGATGGCCGGAACAAGTCCGGCCATGACGCCTCATCAAACAAAAATCATCATACTCTCTAGCCGACCGCACAGTCGCGCAAAATCTCCGGCTTGAACGCCAGCCCATGGCCTGGCCGCTCCGGCGCGGTGATCATGCCGTTCTTCACCGGCACCGGGTCGACCCATAGATCGTCCGCCAGGCCCATGTCCTCGATCCAGATGCCGTTCGGGATCGAGGCCAAAAGCTGCACGTTCAATTCGGGAAACAGATGCGGCGCGATCGACACGTTCCAGGTGTCGGCGACGGCCGCGATCTTGCGCAATTCGGTGAGGCCGCCGCGCATCGGATCGGGCTGCAGAATGGGCAGAAGCGGATGTTCGAAGAACGGCTTGAGATCGAAGCGGGTGAAATGGGTCTCGCCGCCGACGATGCGCAGATCGAGCGCTTCGGCAATGCGCAGATAGCCGGCGAAATCGTCGGCCACGACCGGCTCTTCCAGCCAGTACACGTCGTAGTCCTGAAACTTGCGGCCCATCGGGATGGCGATATCGGGGGTCCAGCCCATGTTGACGTCGATCATGATGGCGATGTCGGGCCCGAGCGCCTCACGCATGCGTTTGACGTTGTCGAGATCGGTGTGCAAATCGCCGACATGGGCGACCTGCATCTTGATCGCTTTGTAGCCGCGCTGCTTGTAGTGCAGCGCCTTGGCGATCATGCCGTCGCCGCCGGAGCCGCGGAAGCAGCCCGAGCCGTAGGCCGGCAATTCGCAGCGGTAATGCCCCCACAGCCGGTGCAGCGGCAGCTTGGCCTGTTTGCCGATCGCGTCCCACAGCGCGATGTCGAGCGCCGACATCGCCATCGTGGTGATGCCGCCGCGGCCATAGGCCATGGTCGCGCGCCACAGATCCTGCCAGATCGCCTCGACGGCGCCGGCGTCCTTGCCGATGACGCGCGGGATGATGCACTCGTCGAGGCACGCGACGATGGAGCGGATGCCGGGGCGGAACAGAAACAGATAGCCCATGCCGACGATGCCGCCGGCCGTTTCCACCTCCAGCACCAGAAATTGGCGCGCGTCGCCGAAGGCGTGCCCTTTGAGATACGGATCTTGCGGCCACGGCACGCGCAGCATGGTGGTGCGGACCGCCTTGATGGTCATGTCGCTCATGGATCGTCCCGGATCTTGGAAAGCGGATCTTGGAATGTGCGCTCTCGGTCGGCCGGACGCACCGGCCGCGTGCAGATTAGTGCATGATCCCGAAAAGTGGAAACCGGTTTTCGGACAAGATCATGCACAAAGGTCAAGTGCATGATCCCGAAAAGCTTGCCGTCGGACTTGATCCAGGGGTTGAAACCGGTTTTCGGGAAGATCATGCAGATGCACAAAGATCTAGGGCGTGACCTCATAAATGCCGGCGGTCCCGACGTCCGCTTCCGGGGGGAATGATCGGACATCGCAAAGCCACGCAGGATCGGTAGTCGAAACTCTCAGGTCAGGGGCCAGTGCAATCAACAAAATGGCGTCACGTTGTCTCCCCTGGAAAGTCTCAGATTTTCGCCAGTGTTGTCCGAAAGTCATACTCTCATATCAGCTTTGGCGACACAGTACGGGTTAACGGTGGGTTTATGCCCCAGTGCGAGAGTTCGGCATTTCTGTCTATGGGGAAAGCGCAAAGCGGCCCCGGACGACTGAGCCGCACCTCGTCCGATCAGCGTAGGCTGGCAGGCATGACCCTCGCGCTCGCGCTCGGCATTTTCCTTATCGGCGATCCGCTCAGCGCCGCTGCGCGGAGCCAGGGCAATCGGCAAAACGGTCAGTGGTGCTCGTATGCCACCGGTGGTGCCACCGATTGCACGTTCGCGAGTTTTGCAGAATGCCTGGACACGATCAAAGGCAAAACCGCGCTGTGCGATCAGAACCCGCAATACGGTCACTCGGCTTTGCCGCATCGCGCCCCTGTCCCGGTCAAACGAACGCAACGTCCCGCCACTCAGGGGTTAGGAGCCGGATCGCTGGCCGGACAAAAAATTCCCGCGGGTGCAGTGGACCCCGCTGGTGTCGCGGAGCCAAATTTGTTCGAGAATTTCCGCGATTGGCTCTCTCGCTTTAAGATTGACTGATTCGCGCCTTAGCCGTTGTGGTAAGCCAAGCAAGCGCCGAGCCCGACTCACGCCGCGCCGTTGCTGGCGTGCGCCTCATGACCCGCGAGGGCAGCGATTTCACCTATCGCTCTGCGTTCGTTGCGACGGCCCTCGCGTCGCTGGCGGCGCACACGTGTTTCGCTTGATGCACTTGCGCGCGCGGCGGCTTACCAGGAATAGCGCAGCGTTCCGGACCCGGCATAGGTCTGCGCGCCGGAAGTGAAAAAGTTTTCTTGAAATCTTTGAACTGGACGCCGGATAGAATCGACAAAGCGGGATGGACGCCTGCATCCCAAGCCGTTTTCCTAGCGAGACTGTGCCCCCCGAGCGGCGTCGCCGCATCCGCGCCATGCGGCGCAGTGCCGTTCTGCGCGAGATCGAGCAGCGCAGCGGCGATCCGAACCTCAGCGCCGCCTCGGTCGCCGCGCTGCTCGGCATGACGCCACGCTATGTGCATCTGCTGCTCAAGGAGACCGGCCGCACCTTCAGCCGGCATGTGTTGGATACGCGCCTGGAGCGGGCCTTGATGCTGCTGCGCGACCCGCAATGGCACGGCAGTAAAATCGCCGATGTGGCCGGAGAATCGGGCTTTACCGACCTCTCCCACTTCAGCCGCGCCTTCCGCCGGAAATTCGGCAACACCGCCTCCGCCACGCGCGCCGCAGCGCGGCGGGATGGCAAATGAATGCCAGCGTCGGGTCCCCATCGCGCGGTGCGCGATGGGGTGTTCCGTCGGGGTCCTATCGCGCGGTGCGCGATGAGGTCCCCCGTCAAGCGAAATCTCATCCTGCTATAGTGTCGCGATTCACCACGTGTAGCGAACGGTGCCGGAGCCCGAATAGGTTTGCGCGCCGGAGCCGAAGTCGCCGTCGAATTTGCCCAGCAGCGACCAGTTGCTGTTGATGTGCAGTTCGGCGCCGGCGGTGGTGAGCGCGGAGTCTTTCGGCGGCGCCGCCCCATAGACGATGAAGCTCGATCCGGGCAGCGACTGGAAGCCGGCGTTCAGGGCAGGATTGTCCACCCAGTCGTGCTCCCAAGCGAGCCGCCCGCGCAGAATGAGCGGCATGCCGGAGACCATCGTGAGATCGTCGAAGCGGCCGCCGAGTTCGCTGCGCGTATCGTTCGCGGTGGGCGCACGATACAATTTGTTTTTTTGCGGGCATGCGTTTTTTTTGCAGGCGCGTGTTTGTTATATTTCGGATATGTGACTGCAGATAATCACGATGGGTGACATTTTTGATCGTCCAACCGTCAATTTGCCAATGGAAATTCGTCATAAAAAATTCATCGCAAGACAATCGCCCGCCGGATATTTCCAAAATTCGCCGACCAGAAATTTCTGTTGCATCGCGTGTCGCAGAAGGCCGCCGTCGGACCTTCGCCGGATATGCGCCGAGCACGGTGCCCGAACATCCGCCCTATCCTAAACCGCGCAGTTCGGCGTAGGCTTTCATCGCGGAGCGGTGCAGGAGGACGCCTTTGCAATCGACGATCAATCTCCCCGCCTACGATGACGCCCTGGTGGTGCTCGGCACGGCGGGTATCCTGGTGCCGATCGTCGCCCGCCTGGGTTTCAGTCCGACCCTCGGCTATCTCCTGGCCGGCGCCATTTTGGGCCCGCTCGGCCTTGGCTCGTTCGTCGGCTCGGTTCCGCAGCTTGCATGGTTCACCGTCGGCGACGCCAGGAACGTTGCCGGCATTGCCGAGCTTGGCGTCGTCTTCCTGTTGTTTCTGATCGGCCTGGAACTGTCGTTCCATCGCCTGCTGACGATGCGGCGCTACGTCTTCGGCCTTGGCGGGCTGCAAGTGGTGCTCACCACCGGCCTGATTGCCGGCGCTGCCGCGGCGGCGGGGCAAAAACCCGCGGACGCCCTCATTCTCGGCGCCTGTCTGTCGCTGTCCTCGACCGCGATCGTGCTCGAACTCCTGTCGAAGCAGGAGCGCCTGACCACGAGCGTGGGGCGAACGAGTTTTTCGGTGCTGCTGGCGCAGGATCTCGCGGTCATTCCGATCCTGATGTTCATCTCCATCCTGGCGGCGGGGTCCAGCAGGTCCGTGCTGGCGAGCCTCGAGGGCGCGCTCGTCTCCGCCGCCATCGCCATCGCCATCATCGTCGTCTTCGGCCGCGTGCTCATGCGTCCGCTGTTTCGTCTGGTGTCGGCGACGCACTCGCGGGATCTGTTCATCGCCGCGGTGCTGTTCGTGATCGTCGGCGCCGGCGTGCTTGCCAATCAGGCGGGCATGTCCATGGCGCTCGGCGCGTTCGTCGCCGGTTTGCTGCTGGCGGAAACCGAATACCGCAAGGCGATCGAAGCCATCGTCGCGCCGGTCAAATCGCTTCTGCTCGGCATCTTTTTCTTCACCGTGGGGATGGACATCGA
>JASHVN010000587.1 GCA_030044555.1 Xanthobacteraceae bacterium
CCCGAACTTTCCACGCTGATGCGGTCCCAGAAAAAGCCGCGGGTATGCGCCACCTCGGCGACATGCGACAGCGGCAGATGCTCGTCGGTGCGCTCCCAGGGCGTATACCAGCGGCGGATGATGTTGCTCGAGATGCCGATATGATCGGCGATCAGGCGCGCCGGGAACAAGAGGCGCGTGAAATTGAAATGAAAGAGCGCCCACAGGCGGCTCGATTTCACCTCGATCTGGTCCGGTGCGGCTGCCACGAATATCCCTATTGCGCCTCGGCAACGGGGCCGAGCGGCGCGTTGGCCAGCAGCGTGTCGAGCTGGCGGCGACTATTCTCGAAGTCGGCGAGCGTAGAGCCGTCGAGCACGCGGCCGCGCGGCAGTTTGATCGTCATCGGATCGACGATGCGGCCGTTGATGTGGACCTCAAAGTGCACGTGAGAGCCGGTCGACATTCCGGTCGAGCCGACAAAGCCGATGACCTGCCCCTGACGCACGTGGTCGCCCACCTGGAGGCCGCGGGCGAACGCGGACATGTGACCATAGGCTGTCTCGTAGCCGTCGGCGTGGCGGATCTCCACGTATTTGCCATAGCCGCCTTTCGGCCCGATTTCTTCGATGGTGCCGTTGCCGGCCGCAAAGATCGGCGTGCCAAACGGCGCGCCCCAATCCACGCCGGCATGAAATTCCTTGATGTGCAGCAGCGGATGCACGCGCCAGCCGAACGGCGACGTCTCGATGCCGACGGCGACCGGCTTGCGCACCAGGAACTTCTTCGCGCTCTTGCCGCTGTCGTCGTAATAGTCGTACTGGCCGTCGTCGGGGGTGCGGAAGTGGTAGTATTTCTTGGTGTCGCCGCCGGCCGTGATTGAGGCGTAGCGCACCTCGTGGGAGCCGTCGCCGTTGGTATCCTCCGAATAGAGCACGTCGAAGGAGTCGCCCGGCCGTACTTTGCGCTGGAAATCGATATCGTAGGAGTAGATGCGGACCAATTCCTCGATGACACCTTGCGGCACGTTATTGCGCAGTGCCGTCTCGTAGAGGCTCTGATAAAGCGTCACGCCGCCGTCCGCGTCATCCGCGTCTGCGTTGATGTCCTGACTGGCGCTGTCATCGTCGACGTTGCGGATGTCGACCGGCACATAGGTGCCGGTGTCCGACAGCGCCGCCGCCGTCTCGATCGAACTGTCGTCTTCAACAATGATGCGCTCGGGCAGCACGCGGCCGAGACCGGGGGGAGCCAGCAGCACGCGCACCCGCTGGCCTTCTGTTAGGTCGTTGTTCGCTTGCGGCCCGAGCACCGCAAGAATCTGCGTGATCTCGTCCGGCGTGGCGCCGAGGTCGCCCAGGATGGAGGCGACCGTCTCGCCCTTCTTGGCCGTGATGACGCGCTCGTTGGGATCGTTGCTGGTATTGGGCTGCGTCTTCGACAACAAGGTTACGTTCATCGGCACGATACGCGCCTCGAAACCGAGATATGGATCCTGGTTGTCGGACGCATAGCCGAGGCGCATGGAGCCGGCGCTGCCGCTGGCACCGGGGTTGACCAATTGCGGCGCGCCGATGCCGGCTTCCTTGGCGACATCGCGCACCTCTTCCATCACATGGTCGAGCGGCAATTGCGTCGACGGCTTGACCCCGAGCAGCAGCGAGCTGAGGTCGCACGCGGCCGGCGACGCCTTGGCGTGCGGCATCGGAGCGAAATCGCAGGTCGAGAAGGAAACTTCGGCGTCCGGCTGCGGCTCCGCCGCCTGATCGTCGCCGGCGACCGCGGCGGCGAGAAGCTTTTGCGGATTGAAGGGCGGAATTTTTGCCGAAATGTCGGAGACCGTGAGCGACAAGTTGCCGAAAACGCGCTCGTAGGGGCGCACATGCACCATCTCACGATCATGGCTACGGGTGACCGTGGGAACGCGCAAAACCTCGCGTGCAACACTCGTTTCGCTCAACGCGGGCAGACGGTCGGTCTTGTGCAGGCTGCCCGCCAGCCGGTCGCCCAAACTCGAGAGTGCGCCGCGCAACGCCGACTCGACGCGCTCGGGCGCGGCGGCAAAATTGGTCTCGCCGTCGAGCGACGCAAAAACGGCGCCGCCCATGAGGGCTGCGCCGCAAAGCCCGGTGAGTATCGTGCCACTGAACCATTGTACGGAGACGCGGCGGCGATCGATCGGGCCGCCATGGCTGCCGTCGACCGAAAGCGGCGGTTCATTGCCCAGTTCGATCGGGTCGGCAACGAGTTTCCGATTGCCGCTGCGCAACCTGGCCTGGTCCAAGACCGCGTCCCCTGCACTTACGTAAACACCCTGCGCAAGGCTCGCGAAGGCGCTACGTTCCCCACCTGATCAGCTCTTTAAGAGCGAGCCGAAATCAAGCGACGACACCATGCCCTTGGGGGTTCCGCACCGTCAATGCGATCAAACCGCCAAGGGCTCCAAAGCTCAGTTGACGCTGCCGCACCCCACAACGCGACACGCCCGACACGAATAGGTAAAGGACGGCGGAGGAATGTGGCCGTAGTGCGGCGTTATCGGCGGGATGGCGCACGATCCGTGGCGAAGCGCGTGCGCGATGGCGCGTGCGAGGGGCGCGAACGCCGTCGCCTTTTTTCGCACTGCACAGTACGGATTCCTCGGCGGATTTTTTGGCCGCAAAGGCGTTGACAATCGCGAAACCACAAGACTATATAAGCCCCCTTGGCGCGCTGCCGCCTTGGCGCGACGGCGCGGCTTGGAAGCCCCTCACTGTTTATGCGGTGAATCATCCGGCCATGAGCTATGGCCATGACGGATGTGCGGGCTTCGGCGGCTTCCCACTCTTCCGCCCCCTTGGGGGATGGAAGGGAAAGGGATCCGAAACCGCAAGGCTACGGAACCGCAAGGCTCCGGTTGTTTGACAGGTGAATCGGAAGAAAGAGAAACGTGGACGGCGGAGTCCCTGCGCGCCGCGTCCTCGAACAGAGAAGGGTTCTTCGGAATTCCCTCTTTGCAAGAGATGCGGCTGGAAGAGACTTCGGCGGTCAACGTTTCAGGTCAACACTATGATCGTGACGGTGAGCAATCACCGGAACGGACAGAGTGGGACCTCGTCAAAGTGGCGGCACTTGATACTTCTCGGTGTCAAGGTGTCGTCACGTGCGAAACGTGATCGGCCGGGAAAAAGTTCTCATCCAACTTGAGAGTTTGATCCTGGCTCAGAGCGAACGCTGGCGGCAGGCCTAACACATGCAAGTCGAGCGCCCCGCAAGGGGAGCGGCAGACGGGAGAGTAA
>JASHVN010000075.1 GCA_030044555.1 Xanthobacteraceae bacterium
GGGCGCCTTCACCCAGGCTGCCCGCCCTTCATATAACAAATTCGCGCCCCATCCGCAATGAGCGCAACGATAGGAGTTTCTTTACAATTTTGCGACGCAGCGGTTTCCGTTCGGGCCGCTGCGTTGCGGCGCCTTATATCTGGCTGCGATAAGGCAGGGCGGCGCTTGATTTTTTATTTGCTCCATTTGGTGCCGTCGGACCAATCGATCGAGTGGTCGGGCCGGACGATGCCGAGCGAATTGAACGTCGCGGCGGCGCTGATGGTGGTGGAGCTCGTCAGCGTGGCGTCGGCGATGGCGCCGTTATCGCCCTTGATCTGCAGCTTGTTGCCGGTTTGCGAGATCGACGGCGAGGCCCCCGGCCAGGTGCAAGGATCGGGATTGGGTTTGCATTGATAGGTTCCGCTCACATCGGCAGAAGCGGCGGCAGGAGCAGCGGGTGGAGCGGCGCCTTGCGCTTGCGCGCCGCCGGCAAGCGCAAGCGCGACGATCGCCGCCGCCGGCAGGGCTGTTCGAATGTTTATTGCTTTGGGCATCAATCTCCTCCCGTCATGTTCATGCCTATACGCGCCCCGCGTCCATCATAGCGATAGTCCACGCGCTCCGTCACTGCGCATAAAGCGCGCGGAGATTATTCGGCTTGTCGTGGGGCATCCAGGTGATGTTGGCGATCTTCCACGCGTTCTTGATCCGCACCAGATCGAGCACAACGGTCGAAGCCTTGCCGGAAGAAGCCTTGCCGGAAGAAGCCTTGCCGGAATTGGTGAATTTGACCGACGCGCTCACTTTATCGGCGCCGGCGTCGCTTACGGTGAGCGCGAAGGCAGGGATCTCCCAGTCCTGGGCGTCGACGAACGGATCGAAGTCGAGCGCGCCGACTTCGTTGCGCCGCGCCGCCTCCTGCTGGTCCTTCAGGATCAAGGCCGCGAGCGAGGGTTCGAAATAGCGGCGCACCGTGCGCGCGTCGTCCAGCGCCACGCCGTTGCCGCCCTTGCCCACATAGGTGTTGTAGATGGCCGCTACGAAATCGTGCGCGGAGCTGTCGGCGGCCTGTGCGCCGCGTGCAAAGATGACCGAAGCCGCACCGAGGAGGGTCTTCCGTCGCGTCAGCATGGTCCCCGCCGATGGCTGGTGGCGGAAAGGTGTTCGGTTATGAAACGGCGCCTGCCCGATGGCAATCCTGCCGATTTATAGAGAGCGGCGCTGCATATATAGAGTAACGCTGTGGGGCGGGCCGGGATCGGGACTTGCGCCGCAACGCCCCACGGGGCATGAACAGCCGGCCGCGTAGGAGTGTAGCTCAACTGGCTAGAGCACCGGTCTCCAAAACCGGGGGTTGGGGGTTCGAGTCCCTCCACTCCTGCCAAAATAAATAATATCAAAGGCTTACAAGGGTATCCGGACCCCTTCGCGAGCCGATCCCGGGAGAACGAACCGAGCAGGCCGACCGCGCTCGCGGACAGCTTCGCCTTGTTGGCCTTCTTGGTGTACGGCGTCGCCATGCTCTCGATCGTCCAGTCGAACAGCGCCACGATCTGCCGATTGGTGGCGCCGAGTTAGGGCAGATCGTCGCCGCGGCTCGCTTCAAGCCCCGCGCTGTGCATTGCGGCAAGTCGGCCCGATCGCACTGCTCCCGCATCAGAATCCGGCGTCCGGTTGCGCTGGATACAGTCGCGTTCCAGCGGGTCGGTCGCGCGGATTAGCACCGCGTCCTCGTGCTGCGAGAACAGACCGACGTGGAACGTAATGCAGCATTCCCGACGGCTATCGCGCTAATTGTCGTACGATCTGCACAATTTTTCAAAAGTTATTCCATTCGATCAGCGCGTGCATATTCGCCGCGGCCGTCGGCGCTGTGCATCGTCCTTGCAATTTGCGCTTCGGATTGAGGCCGCGGCAGATCTCGTATGTCATCGGGAGAAGGTCAATGATCAGTTCAAAACTTGGTGCAATTGCCTTCATTGCCGCAATAGGCGTTGCGTCCTCGGCATTCGCTCAGGGGATTTACAGTACATCGTACATGGGCGGCGGCAGCGCCAGGGGGTATATAATAACCAGATCGCTATCGACTACACCTACAATCCGCGGCCGGGCTGGCCCATTCGCAATCCCAATCCGTGGGCCAATGACTACCGCCTGAGGCACCACCAGGTTAAGCGCCACCTGCCCAGCAAAGCCCAATGAGATAGTGCGAGCTTGTACGGGCCGGCACATGCGACGCTCGTAGGTAGGACTTCATCCAGAAGAACACCATCAGCGGATAGAGTCATGCTTCGAGAGATGCTGCTTGAGTCGCGCGATCTGCTCCTCGGACCAGCCGCGGACACCCGTTAGCTCGATCCATGCGTCAATGTAATGCGCCGGCGCGTAGACATGGCCGTAGCCGACCGGCGCTGTGGTCGCCATGTACATATCCATGGCCAGTTGAAGAAAAGTCACAACTGGGTACCACCGCAATAGCGGCGACACGTCCGGTCCGCGCGGCCACAGCATCCAGTCCGGTTCACGATAGAAGCTGCGATAGTCGAAAAAGGTCACGGGGTCGCTCGCGTATTGAAGATAGACGACCCGAATCGGCCCCCATGCGGCACTCGGAGCCGAGGCCGGGCTCGTGAACTCTCCATGCTGATTCATAAATCGAACGAACGATCCGTCGCGGAGCCGCGGAAGCCAGGCGGGTGATCCGGGATTGCGATGGTCGGTCAGGAGACGCCAGAGTCTGCTCGAATGGGGCGGGCCACTCCAGAGTGCTCCAGAGGGCGGATCGGAGAGCACTTCGATCAGGTCGGTCGATTGTTGGGAATTGGCTGCGCCAAGGCTCAGACCGTACAGATAGAGTTTCGGCCGGCGACTCTTGGGGAGCGTGATCCAGTATCCGTAGATCTCCTTGAAGAGGGCCGCAGCGGAATCGACGCCGTAATCCGGTTCCGCGAGGAGGGACAGCAACCAGCTCGGAAGATAAGAGTACTGCAACGCAACGCTTGCGACGTCACCATCGTGCAAATATTCGACGCTGTCCATCGCCGCCGGATCAATCCAGCCGGTACCGGTCGGCGTCACCACGATAAGCACGGAACGCGCGAACCCGCCGACGCGCTTCAATTCCTCCAGCGCAAGCTTGGCGCGCGCTTCGGGTTTAATTGCCGATCGCAGTCCGACATAGACGCGAATAGGCTCAAGCCCATCCCGGCCGGAAAACGCGCTTATATCTTCGCGCGTCGGCCCCGAGGAGATGAACTCCCGTCCCGCACGTCCGAGTTTATCCCAAGCCAAGAGCGAGGCGGAGCTCCCGGTCTTCAGGGGATCACTCGGCCGCACACTATCCGGTTCGATCAGCTCGTCATATTCGCGGAAGGACGCATCCGCGGCGTGCAGGACAACGCGAACGAGGACGCCGTTGATGAGCGACCAGAGGAGCGCTGCTGCCGCGATAACGGCAATGACGTTTGCCAGCCGCCTTGGCAGGAAGCGGTTGACTCTCGTTGCTACGGACCGGAGCGCCAGCAGGAAGAGCCGCGCGACCGCCATCAGGATTGCGAAAGTTGCCAGGGCAATGAGGATTATTTCGGCTGGATGCGCCGTGTCGACTGGCTCGAGTCCCATTAGCTCGCGGATTGAGTTCTGCCATGCTGCCGCCCGCCAGAGGGCGACGATCGTAACGACCGTGCAACTGGCGGCCGCCGCAGGCTTGGCGACACGCAAGAGGGCTTTCGGCAGCGGGAGCTCCATGTAGGCCCAGAGCCAACCGCCGAATGCGCCGATGCCGTACCCGACCGTGAGACAAAATCCGGACAGTACTCCTTGTGTCAAAAAGCTGCGCGGCAGCAGGGTTGGGGTCAGAGAAGCGGCAAAAAACAACATTCCGACGAGAAGGCCGCCGGGACAAAACGGACGCCATGCGGAATGCGTCGAAATTATAGGCCTTCCGAGGGCCACTCGCGGCGCGGGATTCGGCAAATATTCAGGGGGTCCTCCTATAGTGTGAAAAGGGTTCCTCCTAGTGTGAAAGCAGAACTGGAATGTCCAAATAAGCTTGCAAGATGTCCCGCGTCGCGCTGCCAAAGAGAAACTCTCGCTCTCTGGCATGAGCGAATCCGCCCATGACGAGCAGGTTTGCGCCAAGACGACGCGCATGAAAGAGGAGAGCCTCTCCGACGCTTCTTTGTTGTCGTGTCAGCGTTTGGAAGCTGGCGTTGATGTCTCGCCGTTCGAGATAGGAGCAGATGGCCGGTCCCGAAGCGGCAGGTGGCAGCTCTTTGTCGTCGCTCACCGAGGCGACAACAATCTGTTCTGCCCGAATGAGTAAGGGCATGGCATCATGCAAAGCGCGCACGGCTGCTCGCGTGGCATCCCAGCCGACCACCACCTTCCCACTGGGAAACGTCTGCGCTGTGTGCGGCATCAGCAGCACTGGCCGCCCAGAGCCGAACAGCGCAGCCTCGATGAGGCCGAGACGGGGGGAAGCGAGCGGCCCGTAAGTGTTGAAGATGGTCAAGTCACGCACCTGGGCGAGGGCAACAAGTCGCTCCCCTAAGGAGACCGACTTTTCCGGCTGTGGGAGAATCAAATGCGGCAGACCAGAACGTCGCGCTTCGGAGCGAGCGAGAGCGGCCGTTCGCTCGATCATGTCATCGAAGCTTGGCAATTGCCGGGGTGAGTCACCCTGCATGTTATCGGGCTCACTGAGAGCAGCGGCAGGGAACGGCTCGACCGTCGTAATCATCACGGTGAGCCGCGCGCCCAGCTTATGGGCGAGCGTAAACGCATGTTGCGTGGGCTTCTCCAAGTCGTCTGCCCAAACAGGAGTCACGATGGCAAGGATATCCTTCATGACCGCGTTCGCTTCGCGTCAGCATTACCGAATCCAGCAAACTTGATGCGCCTCGATGGCGCCAGCACGGCGTTTCGCTTTTTTAATCAGCCGTGCAGGACGCCTCCGCTCCGGCTATTCAATTCGGAAACATCATTGCATTCTGAAACTGCGATGACGAAATTTGCTCTTAGAGGGACGGGCACATCATCGCGCATCGAATATGTGCGAACGAAGCTTGGCAACCCGGAAGCGGCTGCTTGCGCAGAAGACAGGAGGATGGCGAGATGGATGTGCAATGCGCGCTCGATTGTCGTTCGCTCCTCGGCGAGGGGCCGGTCTGGGACGTGCGGGAGCAGCGACTCTACTGGGTCGACATAAAGGGCCGGCAGATCCATCGCTTCGCGCTTGACGCCGGTGTCGACGAGACCTGGCCGATGCCGGAGGATATCGGTTCGCTCGCGCCGCGCGAACGCGGCGGTCTCGTCGTTGCGCTGAGATCCGGCTTCCATTTCTATGATGTCAGCGACAGGCGGCTGGTCCCGGCGGCGCTGCCTGAGGACGAACCGGAGCACAACCGCTTCAATGATGGCAAGACCGATCGCCAGGGCCGGTTCTGGGCTGGAACCATGGACGAGGGCGAAAAGCTGCCGAGCGGCGGCCTGTTCCGTCTCCAACCTGATCTCGCCTGCCACAAGATGATCGGGGGCATTATTTGCTCCAATGCGCTCTGCTGGAGCCCCGACAGCCGCGTCATGTACCACGCCGACAGCGGGCAGCGTACCGTCTGGGCGTGGGATTTCGACCCGGCGACCGGCGAGATCGACAATCGCCGCGTTTTTGTCCGGATCGCCGCCGCAGACGGTGTTCCCGACGGCGCCACCGTCGACAGCGAGGGGTTCGTGTGGATCGCGCATTGGGGAGGTTGGCGCATCGTCCGCTACGATCCTGCGGGTCGCGACGCCCAGACGATCATGCTGCCGGTTGCGCAGCCGACCTGTCCCATGTTCGGCGGCCCCGGCCTCGACATCATCTTCGTCACTTCGGCCTCGATTGGACTCGACGCGGGGGCGCGCTCGGCGCAGCCGCAGGCCGGCAGCCTCTTTGCCATGCAGGCCGGGGTGAAGGGGCTGCCCGAGGCGCGCTTCAGGGGATGAAGGCTCGCTGGGCAATGAGCTCTTTCGCCTCCCAACGGCGACTGACGCGCGAATGTTCATTCCGGCCCTTACTAAGCAGCGATGGTATTGACGGGCGAGAGAGCGGGAAGGCCGGTCAACACACGTACGGCCTCCTCGGCTGCGATCCGGCGCACGGCACCAATCGACTCCTCCGAGTAGTATGCGGCGTGCGGTGTGATGATGACGTTGTGAAGCCGAAAGAGCGGGTTGGCTGGGCGCCAGTCTCGCTGCTTGGCCGGCTCCTCCTCGATGTCGTCGAGTGCTGCGCCGGCGATCCATCCTTCGGCGAGCGCTTGGCGGATTGCCGCGTCCTCGACGATCGGGCCACGCGCCGTATTGATAAGGATGGCGGTCGGCTTCATCCGCCGCAGTGTCACCCGATTGAACAGGTGGCGGGTCTCCGGCGTAAGCGGCGCCTGGATGACCAGATAGTCCGCGGCTTCGACAAGTTGATCGAAGGAAACGGCCCGCACATTTCGCTGTTCGATCTCGGTCGGATCGAGGAAAGGGTCATGCGCCCAGATATCGACGCCAAACGTCCTCACGCGTTCCGCGATGCTGCGTGCGATTGCGCCGAAGGATAAGAGCCCGAAGACGCGGCCACGGATGCGCCAGATAGGATAACCCGTCCGCCAGCACCATTCGCTTTGCCGGACTGCCCGGTCGTATTGGCAGATCTTGCGGGTAGCAGCGAGCCAAAGGGCGACCGCGTGGTCGGCAACCTCGTCGGCGCACCAGTCGTTCGGGGCATTTGTGACCTGTATGCCGCGACGCGTGGCAGCGTCGACATCGACAATATCCACGCCGGTGCCGTATCGGGCGATCACACGACAGCGCGTGAACGCGTTGATGGCGCGCGCGCCAATAGGCGCATATTGGGCGAGGATCCCCTCGGCATCGCGGCCGTGCTCGATGACTTCGTCTTCGCTCTTGCACTGCGCGGCGAGCATCTCGAAACCCGCCTCCTCGATGATGGCTTGTTCGATGTTCACGTCGCCGAAGTCATAGTCTGCGATCAGAATCGTGCCCCTGGAATTTGCGCGGTTGACTGTCTTCATTAGGGCGCTCCTCCGCTCAACGCATTCATCTTGTCAGCATGTTTCAGGACGGCAGCGGTGGCGGTCCGTCCGAACCGGCCGCGTATTCTTGGAGCGGAACCAAGTTTTTCGACCAGGCATCGAGTATAGGAGTGACGACGCGCCAGGACTCCTCAGCCTCGTCAGCCCGGATCGATAGCGTGGAGTTGCTTGTAAGAATATCGAGAAGCAACTGCGCATAGGCCGGCAGCTCGGCCGCCGCGAAATCGGCCCCGAGGGTGAGTGGTGCGAGCGTGCCAGTCCGCGGGCCGGTACCGGTCAGCTCCAGGACTACGCTTTCGGGCTCGAGCCCGAACCGGAGCACGTTCGGTTGTGCCTTTCCGTGGTGCGCGAAGGCCAGATGGGGCACGGGCCGGAAGTGCAGGGCAACTTCCTTCTGGTCACGGCCCAGTGCCTTGCCGGTTCGGAGCCGGAAAATCGTGCCGGTCCAGCGCGGGCTGTCCAGCTCCAACTGCACTTCGGCGAAGGTCTCCGTGCGGCGCTCCGGCTCAACTCCGTCCTCTTCGGCGTAGGCAGGGACAGCTTGTCCGCCGATTTGGCCGCCGGTGTAGCGGGCACGGCTGGTCCAGTGTGCCGCCTCCTCAAGCCGTAATGGGCGAATGGAGCGCAGGACATCGACCTTGCGATCGCTCAGATCGCAGTCGCCGAGGCTGATCGGCGGCTCCATGGCGACCAGACACAAGAGCTGCAGGAGATGGTTCTGCAGCACGTCCTTGAGCGCTCCGACGCCGTCGTAGTAGCCGGCTCTGCCCTCCAGCCCCAGCGTTTCGTCCCAGACGATGTCCACTCGTGAAATATGGGCACTATTCCAGATCGGCTCGAGGACGCGATTGGCAAGCCTTGTCGCCAGGATGTTCTGAACGCTTGTCATCGCCAGAAAGTGGTCGACGCGGAAGATCGCCTGTTCTGGATAGAGGCTGGACAGACGGCGGTTGAGTTCGATCGCTTCGTCCAGGTTTTCGCCGAAAGGCTTCTCCAGCGCGACGATGCTGCCCGGAGCGGTGCCCGCGCGATGCAGCGCCTGCACCGCCCCGGCGAACACGGACGGCGGAAGCGCCAAGTACGCGGCCAACGGCTCGGGGCCGTGGACCACGGCGGTCATGCTCGACGGATCCGTGACGTCCGCCCGCTGGTAGCGCGAGGTGGCCGCCACGGTACGTTTCACCTTTGCGGGGAGCTTCGTCGCGTGCCGTTCAAGCTGGGCTTCCACCCATTTCCTGAACGTCTCGTCGGTCCAATCCTCCCGGCCGACCGCGACGAGCTGAAAGTCGTCGCCGAGTTCACCGGCGCAGTGCAAGGCGGCGAGTGCGGGCAAGAGATAGCGTGCGGTGAGGTCGCCGGTCGCCCCCAATATAGCGAGCTTCCGAATCATGCATTCGCCCTGCAAGCTGCCCGCGCTTTGGCCAGCGTGACGCCGCCGGCGATAACGCCGATGTGGCTGAAGGCCTGCGGTAAGTTGCCTGTGAACTCGCCCGTCGACGGATCAATCTGCTCCGACAGCAGCCCGACCGGGCTCGCTCGCGCACAGAGCGAGGCGTAGAGGTCCTCCGCCTCGTCGAGGCGCCCCTGACCGGCCAGATTCTCCACCAGCCAGAAGCTGCACAGCAGGAAGGCGCCCTCGTCGCCGGCTATGCCGTCGGGCGAGTGGTCGTGGCGGTACCGGTAGAGAAGGCCGTCGCCCGCACCGAGGCGGTCGACGACGGCTTTCGTTGTGGCCACCATACGGGGATGAGTGGCGGGCACGACGTTGCGCAGCGGCAGCGCCAGCAGGCTGGCGTCCACTCCTCCACCGCCGAGCTGCTCGCGCAGTGTCTGCGCATCCTCATCCCAGGCCTCTTCGAGGATGCCGGTGCAGATCGCTTTGGCTGCAGACCGCCACTCGGCAACGGGTCCGGGCAGACCGAGCCGCTCGGCGATGGCGGCGGCACGATCGAGCGCGACCTGGCACATCGCCGCCGAGTAGGTGAACACGCGTCCTTCGCTGCGTATTTCCCAGATGCCGTGGTCGGGCTGTCGCCAAGTGCGTTCGGCAGCGTCAGCCAGTCCGGCCAACCTGCTCCATAGGGTGGGCTCGAGCCGGCCGCCGCCGCGAACCCATTGGTGCGCGCAGTCGAGCACCTCGCCAAACACATCATGCTGACGCTGGTCGGCCGCGCCATTGCCCCATCGCACCGGTGCCGAGTTCCGGTACCCGGCAAGCTCAGTGTCCTCCTGTTCCTCGGGCACCGGTCCACCCGTGAGCGTGTACATGATCCGAGGCCATCGGCTCTGTTCGAACGCATCCAGGACCCAGCCTAGGAACGCGTCGGCCTCGTCGGCAAAGCCGATGCGGCGCAGCGCGAACACAGCGAACGCTGCATCGCGGATCCAGGCATAGCGGTAGTCCCAGTTGCGCACCCCGCCCACCGGAGCCGGCAAGGACGATGTGGGAGCTGCAGCTAAGGAGCCGTTGGCCCAGTGATCGCACAGCTTCAAGGTGATCGCGGCCCGCCGGACCATCGGCTCCTCCGGGCCGTCATAGCGGAATTTCGACATCCAGCGGCGCCACGCTTCGCCCGTTTGACGCAGCATGGCGTCGGCGTCGAACCGGTGATGGCGGTGAAAGCGTCCCCATGAAAGCACAAGATCTAACGTGTCTCCCGCTGTGAGCGCGTGGACGCTTTGCAGAGCAGTTAATGGTCGATTGGCGCGAAGGTGCAGGCGAAGGTCCGGTCGCGAGGAGGCACGCACCTCCAGACCGCTGAACGCCGGGTAGGCCCGCGCCCCGCCGCGCGGCTCAACCCTCACGTTGATCCGGGCGCTCCCCGCCAGCACAGCCACGGACCGCACCAACTCTCTACGGTCGGCTGCAGCGTCGTCCGAGAGATCGGCCTGCGAACGTAAAACCAGCGCGTCCGTGATCCGCACCAGGCCGGTGGAGGTCCGCAACTCGGTCGTCAACACAGCGGTGTCCGCCTCGTATCGCTGGCGGGCCTCGAGCAGCCCCTCGGGCGTCACGCTGAAGTGTCCGCCCCTGGCATGATCCAGCAGGCCACAGAACAGAGGGGCGTCATCGAATCCGGGAACGCATAGCCACGGCATGCTGCCGTCTCGGCCGACCAGCGCGGTGGTCGCCCCGTCCCCGATCAACCCGACGTCCTCCAGCGGGAGGTAACCCGAGAGCAGCCGGATCGGACGGAATCTCGGGTCGAGCTCAAGCATGCTGTCACTCCGCGCGCTTAGCGGACATAGGCGGCGGCGCGTGGGATCACGCCGCCAGGTCCAGCACCACGCGACCTTCGACGCGGCCTTCGTGCAGGCGCGCGAACACGTCGTTGATGTTCTCTAGCTTTTCCGTGGAGACAGTCGCCTCCACCTTGCCTTGCGCGGCGAAGCTCAACGATTCCTGCAAGTCCAGACGGGTGCCCACGATCGAGCCGCGCACCGTGATGCCGTTGAGTACAATGCCAAAGATGTCCAACGGGAATTGTCCTGGCGGCAGGCCGGTGAGCGACACCGTGCCGCCGCGGCGGACCATCCCGATCGCCTGCTCGAAGGCCGTGGGCGAGACCGCCGTCACGAGCGCGCCATGCGCGCCGCCGATCTCCTTCTTGAGGTAGGCAACCGGATCACAGGTACTGGCATTGACGGTGACGCTCGCGCCGAGGCGCCTGGCCAAGTCGAGCTTGGCGTCGTCCACGTCCACCGCAGCCACGTTCAAGCCCATGGCCTTGGCGTACTGCACAGCCATGTGGCCAAGGCCGCCGATGCCGGAGATGACCACCCAGTGACCGGGTTTGGTGTCGGCCACCTTGAGGCCCTTGTAGACGGTCACGCCGGCGCATAGCACCGGTGCCGCCTCGACGAAACCGATGTTGCCGGGGAGATGGCCCACATAACGGGCATCGGCCAGTGCGTACTGCGCGAAGCTCCCGTTGACGGAATAGCCGGTGTTTTTCTGCTGGTAGCACAGCGTCTCCCAGCCGCCGAGACAGTACTCGCAATGGCCGCACGCCCAGTAGAGCCAGGGAATGCCGACACGATCGCCCTCTTTGATGTGGTCCACATCGGCGCCCACGGCGACCACGTAACCCACGCCTTCGTGACCAGGAATGAACGGCAGACGGGGCTTTACCGGCCAATCGCCCTCGGCGGCGTGCAAATCGGTGTGGCAAACCCCGCAGGCCTCGATCTTGACGAGCACCTCGTGAGCGCTGGGGCGGGGCACGTCGACTTCTTCAATCGCGAGCGACTTGCCGAACCGGTGCACAACCGCCGCTTTCATGGTCCTCTCCATCTACGCCTCCTGTGGATTGGACCGAAATTGCAAGCATAAGGTTGGCGTGGCGGCCGCAGTGCCAAAGGCGCGAGAGAGGTCCGTCGCGTAGCCTTGATCACAGGGGTCTTCCCTGTTGGCCGGCCCACGCCCCAATGAGAAGTGGATGGATTATCGCTCCTTGGCTGTTCCGATTAATTGCAGTGGAGGACTCACCTTTGCGATAACACTAATAAAACTGAGATTTGCGCGCGACACAGGCCGCGCGGCGAACCGGTCCGCGTGGTGGTATTGAGCGTCGAATGTGAGAGCCAACTTTTGACTTCTATCGCTAGCACGAGGCAGGCATCAGATCGGTTCAGAGCAACGTCTGCTAATCGCCCCCTTGCTGCCATTCGGCACATCCATTTTTGCTTGGAAAATTTCAGTGCCCTACGAACCTGCCGTGGGGCAATGTTGCAATGACGCCCTACGGCGCAACGGGCGCCCCTAGGGTCAGGAACCGGGGCTCGGGAAGCAGGGACCAGCACCCAATGTCCCGGCTCCCTTGACGCTGCGGCCCATCGGCAGTAGATAGCCTCCATCGCCAAGCGGCCCGGTAACGGACTTCCGCGGCGGACATATTCCCCAAAAACGAACCGCGTTGTCGGGCTCGTCCTTCAAGTTGGGCGGGGAATGCCTATTTGGTTCAACCAGCGATGTCGAAGATCAGCCCGTTCAAGTTCCTGCAGGAAGTGCGCGCCGAGACGAATAAAGTCACCTGGCCGACGCGCAAGGAGACGACCGTGACCACCATCATGGTGTTCGTCATGGTGGCCGTTGCCTCGGTCTTCTTTCTGTTGTCGGACCAGGTGATGCGCATCGCGGTGAGCTTTGTGCTCGGAATTAATATGTGAACTTTATGAATTCGCCTTCACACGATCTGGACAGATCTGGATATCACGCGATGACTCCACGATGGTACGCGGTCCACGCCTACTCGAATTTCGAGAATAAGGTCGCGGAATCGATCAAGGAGCAGGCCAAGCAGCGCGGGCTGTCGGGGCTGTTCGAGGACATTCTGGTTCCCAAGGAAAAGGTCGTCGAGGTGCGTCGCGGCCGCAAGGTCCCCGCCGAGCGAAAGTTCTTCCCCGGCTACGTGCTGGTCAAAATGGAAATGACCGACGAAGCGTATCACCTGATCAAGAATACGCCCAAGGTGACGGGCTTCCTCGGCTCCGACAACAAGCCGATGCCGCTCTCCGAGGCCGAGGTGCAGCGCATCCTGCACCAGGTGCAGGAAGGGATCGAGCGGCCGAAGCCTTCGGTGTCGTTCGAAGTGGGCGAGCAGGTGCGCGTGTCCGACGGCCCGTTCGCTTCGTTCAACGGCACGGTGGAGGAGGTCGACGAGAGCCGCTCGCGCATCAAGGTCGCGGTGTCGATCTTCGGCCGCGCAACGCCGGTGGAACTGGAATTCGGGCAGGTGGAGAAGCTTTGAAACACGAACGCTCGGTCAGGTTCGAGGTTGGCGAGTTGGTCCGTGTGGCAGACGGCCCGTTCACCTCGTTTAACGGGGCCGTGCAAGAGGTCGACGACGAGAATGAACGGCTCAGGCTCGCGGTGTCGATTTACGGCCGCACTGCGCCGGTCGAACTGGAATTCGGGCAGGTGGAGAAATTATGAGTCGTCATTGCCGGACTTGATCCGGCAATCCATCCAGCGGTGAGGCAGCATGGATGCCCGGCACAGGCGAGCGAAGCGCGCCGTTCTTCGAACGGCCATGCCCGGGCATGGCGAAAACGAGTGTGAAGCCGTGGGAGGCCAGCGCGGTCGCCAGCCGTTATGAGCCGCACCACTAACAGGAGCAAAGCATGGCAAAGAAAATTACCGGATATGTAAAGCTGCAGGTGCCGGCGGGGGCGGCCAATCCGTCGCCGCCGATCGGCCCCGCGCTCGGTCAGCGCGGGCTCAACATCATGGAGTTCTGCAAGGCCTTCAACGCCCAGACCCAGAAGCTCGAGAAGGGCGTGCCGATCCCCGTGACCATTACGGTCTACGCCGATCGCTCGTTTACCTTCGAGATGCGCACGCCGCCGGTATCGCACTTCTTGAAGAAGGCAGCGAAGCTCGAGAGTGGCTCGAAAAATCCCGGCCGCGACGTTGCCGGCTCGGTGACCAAGGCGCAGGTGCGCGAGATCGCCGAACAGAAGATGAAGGATTTGAACTGCGACACGATCGAGTCGGCGATGCGCATGATCGAGGGATCGGCGCGATCCATGGGGCTGGAGGTGAAGGCATGAGCACGCTGGGCAAACGGACAACAGCCGCGCGCGAAGGCATCGACCGCGAAAAGCTCTATCCGCTTTCCGACGCGGTGAAGCTCGTCAAGGAGCGCGCCAAGGCCAAATTCGACGAGACAATCGAAATTGCCATGAATCTCGGCGTCGACCCGCGCCACGCCGACCAGATGGTGCGCGGCGTTGTCAACCTGCCGAACGGCTCCGGCCGCTCGGTGCGGGTGGCGGTGTTCGCCCGCGGGGTCAAGGCCGACGAAGCCAAGGCCGCCGGCGCCGATGTGGTCGGCGCCGAGGATCTGGTGGAGAAAGTGCAGGGCGGCGCTATCGACTTCGACCGCGTCGTCGCCACGCCCGACCTGATGCCGCTGGTCGGCCGCCTCGGCAAGGTTTTGGGCCCGCGCGGGTTGATGCCCAATCCTAAGGTCGGCACCGTGACCATGGACGTCACCAGCGCGGTCAAGGGCGCCAAGGGCGGCTCGGTGGAATTCCGCGTCGAGAAGGCCGGCATTGTCCAGGCCGGAGTCGGCAAGGCCTCGTTTTCCGCCGAAAAGCTGGTCGAGAACATCATGGCGTTTGCCGACGCGGTGCAGAAGTCGCGGCCGGCCGGCGCCAAGGGTCACTTTATCAATCGGGTGGCCATTTCCTCGACCATGGGGCCGGGTGTGAAGATCGAGCCGGCGAGCCTGTTCCCGACTGCGCAACAGCCGCACTGATCTCATCACTCCGGGCGCGCGGGCGAAATGCCTGCGCGCCCGGACTCAGCACGCGCCGACCTGTAAGTCATTTGATTGCCGTCACCACGCTGCGCAGGCCACTCGCCTTGGCTCTTGCCTCGGCACTTGCTTTCGCGCTGATCTTTTGCCTGCTGCCAGCCGCTGTCCGCGCTGCCGACAATGCAAGCAAGATCAGCGGCGCGGTGGACCGCGCCTTCCAACCGCTCTTGAAAAAGTATGACGTGCCGGGGATCGCTGTCGCGGTGACGGCGGGCGGCCGGCACTATTTCTTCAACTACGGCGTCGCCGCGACAGCGGACAAGAGGCCGGTGACGAAAGACACGCTGTTCGAGATCGGCTCGCTCAGCAAGACGTTCACCGCGACGTTGGCGGCCTACGCGCAGAGGCTCGGCAAAATTTCGCTCGCCGACCATCCCGGCAAATACATGCCGGGATTGCGCGGCAGCGCCATCGACAAGGCAAGCCTGCTCAATCTCGGCACCTTTACGGCGGGCGGCCTGCCGCTGCAGTTCCCCGAAGCCGTTACCAACGGCGCCGCGATGGAGATCTATTTCCGGCACTGGCAGCCATCGGCGGCGCTAGGCGCAGAGCGGCAATATTCCAATCCCAGCATCGGCCTGTTCGGGCATGTCACCGCGCTTGCCATGAACCGCAATATGAAGGGCGATTTCGCTGACTTGGTCGAATCCGAGATTTTCCCCAAGCTCGGCCTCCGCCACAGCTACATCCGCGTGCCCGCAGCGGCGATGGACGATTATGCCTGGGGCTATGACGCCCATGACGCGCCGATCCGGGTGAAGCCGGACGTCTTCGATGCAGAAGCCTATGGGGTCAAATCCACCGCCGCCGACATGATCCGTTTCGTTGCGGCCAACATCCGGCCAGAGGATCTCGATGGGCCGATGCGGCGCGCCGTCGAAAGCACGCATGTGGGATATTTCAGGATCGGCCCGATGGTGCAGGGGCTCGGCTGGGAGCAATACGCCTACCCGGTCACGCTGGACCGGCTGCTGGCCGGCAATTCCGATGCGATGGTTCTGAAGCCTCATGCCGCTGCGCAACTCGCGGCGCCACGGATGCCTTCGCAGCCGACGCTGTTCAACAAAACCGGATCCACCAATGGGTTCGCCGCCTACGTGGCGTTCGTGCCCGAGAAAAAGATCGGGATCGTGATGCTGGCGAACAAGAATTTCCCCACCGCGGTCCGCATCAAGGCGGCCTATGCGGTGCTTGAAGAGCTTGCCGCAGAGGAGCCATAGCCGGCCGCTCTGCGCTGCCGTCTCACGCCGCCGCGCGTTTGCCCCACAATGTCTGCGTCGCGATCTCCGCGCCCTCGACGAGCGCTTTCAGTTTCGCCCACATGATGGACGGATGAACACGGCGCGCGAACGGGCTTTGCGCAAAGCCGCAATCGGTGCCGCCCATGACGTTCTCGCGGCCGACGATCTTGGCGAGCCGCACGATCCGCTCCGCCACCAGTTCCGGGTGCTCGACGATGTTGGTGGCGTGGGAGATCACGCCCGGTATCAGCACCTGGCCGGGCCGCAGCTTCACGCTCTCCCACACCCGCCATTCGTGGGCATGGCGCGGATTGGCGGCCTCGAACGAGTAATAGCCGACGCGCACCTTGAGCACGAGATCGATGATCTCTTTGAGCGGCACGTCGAACGCATGCGGACCGTTCCAGCTGCCCCAGCAGATGTGATAGCGCGAGCGTTCTTCGGGAATGCCGGCGAGCGCGTGATTGAGCGCGTCGATGCGCAGCCCCGCCCAGCGCAGGTAATCGGCCCTGCTCATCGGCGGCACCATGCGCTCGTACATGTAGGGCAGGAAGGCGTCGTCGATCTGCACAGAAAGGCCGGCATCGACGATGGCCTTGTATTCCTCGTGCAGCGCGTCGGCGAGCGCGAACAGATACGACTCTTCGTCCTTGTAATGCTCGATCTTGGCGCCCGGCAGCGCGCTCGCCGGCGCCACCACCGGCAGAAAGCCGGCCAGTGACGGGTGCTTCTCCTTCGCCAGGGCAATGCCGGCCTTCAGGTTTTCAATGTCGCGCAAGACCTGGTGTTTTGCATACTGGATGGGGCCGTTGACCACGACGCGATTGCCGAGCCGCTTCGCCAGTCCGGTGGCGGCGTCATATTCGGCATAGAATTCGGCAAAGGCCTCGTGATCGCGCCCGCCGCCCATGGAGGCCATCGGGTCGGCCATCTCTTGCGCCGTCGCGGTGCGCACCGTGATGCCGGACAGCCGCTTGAAAATGTAAAAGGCCCAATTGAGGCCCTTGGCGAACTCGCCGTCGCTGACAATATCGATGCCGGTTTCGGCCTGCTGGCGCACGACTGCGACGACGGATTCGGCGAGACATGCCGCGAACGCCGCTTCGTCGTAGGGCTTGCCGTCTTCGATCGCGCGCCAGAATTCGATGAGTTTCGGCGGCCGGATCAAGCTGCCCACATGCGTGGTCAAAATGCGATCGGCACCTTGTGGCATACTGCGTCCTCCCTCACGTTGATGGTGATGGTATGCCTCAGCGGGGCAGTCCGCAAAGCTTGGGAGTGGGCGATGGAGACAAGCGAAAGCGTCGAAATGGACGGCTCATGTCATTGCGGCACGGTGCGGTTTCGCGTGACATTGACTGATGGATTCAAAACGATCCGCCGCTGCACCTGCTCGTATTGCCGGATGCGAGGCGCGGTCGCGGTATCGGCGAACGCGGGAAATATCACTTTCGTCGCCGGCGAGGATGCGCTGACGCTGTATCAATTCAACACGCGCGTCGCGGAGCATTATTTTT
>JASHVN010000588.1 GCA_030044555.1 Xanthobacteraceae bacterium
GTCGGCGACGATGATCGTCGGATTGGGGGCGAGCGCGCGGGCGACGGCCACGCGCTGCTGCTCGCCGCCGGAAAGCTCGGCCGGATAATGATGCAGGCGCTGCGCCAGTCCGACGGCGGCAAGCTCGCGTTCGGCGCGTTTGAGCGCGTCGTGCGCGCCGGCCAGTTCGAGCGGGATGGCGACGTTCTCCAGCGTCGTCATGGTCGGGATCAGGTGGAAAGCCTGAAACACGATGCCCACATGAGTGCCGCGGAAGCGCGCTAGGCCGTCCTCGTCGAGCTTGCGCAAATCCGCTCCGGCCACGATGACCGAGCCGGCATCCGGCCGCTCCATTCCGGTCATCACCATCAAGAGCGTCGATTTGCCGGAGCCGGACGGTCCGAGCAGCGCCACGGCCTCGCCGTTCGCTATATGCAGGGTGATGTCGCGCAGGATATGGATGCGCGTGGCGCCGCGGCCGAGCGACAGGTTGACGCCGCTCATGTTGACGCCGCCGCTCATGTTGCCGCTACTCTTGTTGACGCCGCTTATGTTGACGCCACTCTTGGCGATCGCGGCTGCCGAAGAGGAAGACTTCGAAATGTCGTTCATGCGGTTGCGCGGCCCGTCCAGCTCATTGGCAATCTCACCATCGATTTGCGCCCGATCATATGGGTGGCGGTGCTTCGTGTTCCAATTCGCAATTGCGGCGGTATTGAGCGTGGGGCTGGTTCTCTGGCCGCTTCCGCAGCCTGCGAATGCCGCGTCTATGGTCAAGTCAGTGGTCAAAATCGTCGCGCTCGGCGATTCGCTCACGGCGGGATACGGCCTGCCCGACACGGACGGCTTTGTGCCGCGGCTGCAGGCCGCGCTGACTGCCAAGGGCATAGCGGCCACGGTCGCCAATGCGGGCGTTTCCGGCGATACCGCATCCGACGGGCTGGCGCGGCTCGACTGGTCGGTGCCGCCCGGCACCGATGCGGTCATCGTTGAACTCGGCGCCAACGACATGCTGCGCGGGATCAAACCGCAGCTCACCCGCGATGCGCTCGATGCAATCCTGCACCGCCTGACCCAGCGTCACATCGCGGTCCTGCTCTGTGGCATGCGCGCCGCGCCGAATCTCGGTGCGCAATACGCCGCGGCATTCGAGCCGATCTATTCCGATCTTGCCGCCAAATACGGCGTGCTGCTCTATCCCTTCTTCCTCGACGGCGTCGCCGCCGATCTGAGCCTCACCCAACCCGACGGAATGCACCCCAACCCACAGGGCGTGGAGGTGATTGTCAAACGCATGTTGCCGAAAGTGGAGGAACTTATCGCGCACGTCCGCCCGCAGCGCCCATCGTAAGGGTTGCGCGCTGCGTCTATTCCCCGCATGCTGCATCCGCGGCGATTCGCGTAACCGAAGCCGCGGGTCGGCATCAAATAGTCGGCTGATCATGCCCCGTCTGTTTACTGGTCTTGAAATTCCAGCCTCGGTGGCTCAATCGCTCGCCATGATGCGCGGCGGCCTGCCGGGGGCACGCTGGATCGATCCGGAAAATTATCACCTCACGCTGCGCTTTATCGGCGACATCGACGATGCGCTGGCGCGCGACATTGCCGGCCTGCTCGGCCGCGTGCAGCGCGGGGTGTTCGAGCTGCGCCTCGACGGGCTGTCGTCGTTCGGCGGGCGCAAGCCGCGCGCCGTGGTGGCGGCGGTGTCGCCGGTTGCGGCGCTGATGGAGTTGCAGGCCGAGCAGGAGCGGCTCTTACAGCGGCTCGGCCTCGAGCCGGAAGGCCGCAAATACACGCCGCACGTCACGCTGGCGCGCTTGCGCGATTCGTCGAGCCGGCAGGTCGCCGATTACCTCGCCGCACGCGGGTACTACCGCTCCTCCTCGTTCCAGGTGTCGCGCTTCGTGCTGTTCTCCTCGCGCGCCTCCATCGGCGGCGGGCCGTATGTCGTGGAGGCGGATTATCCGCTGGTCGAGCGCCAGCTGAGACGGGCTTGACTTTTAGGCCCGCAGCATCCGCGACTGCAGATCAAGCATCGCCGTGGCGAAGCCGTGACCGTCGGTGAGGAATTCGCGCATCAGCGACAGCGGCGTCGGGCGCGAGGACTCGACCTCGCCGACGACGCTGCCGAAGTCGAACGACAATTCGGCGGCGAACTTGCGCGCGAGCTGCTGCATGCGCTGGTTGTCGGCGAGGCAGGCCATGTGCAGGAGGCAAAAGCTGCGGTTGCGCGCGGTCAGCAATGTGCGCGCGAGCAAGGCCGAGCCGATGCCGTGACTCTGCCACGGCTTCTCCACGCTGAGCGCCGCTTCGGCCTGGCGCGGCCGGTTCGACCCCAGCGGCCGCAATTCGGCGGCGCCGCGCAACACGCCGTCGATGAAACAGCCGTGCACGATGGTCTCAAGCGCACTCGACAGGTCGGCGTATTTGCGGATGTAATCGTCGGACACGGCACCGCCGAACCGGTTGCGCCGGCTCTGCGGATCGAGACGCAGCATATGCTCGCCGTATTTGTCGGATTCGCCGATCCACAATTTGCGGATCACCACGCCTTCGGGAAGGACTTCCAACATTTTGCGGTCTCCTGACTTTTTCGTCGATGAAGACCCTCCGTCGTCGCATCCTCCCAGACGAACGCGCAGATCCGATGCACTTGTCCGACGCACTTGTCTGCCGCATCTGCCGAATCGAAGCAGCATGTTACAGCGAAACACGCATTACATCGAACAGCAGTTACGTGGGGTCGAACTATGGCAAGCAGAAGTCTTGAGCATGCAATACATTCGCGGTGCGCATGGCTAACAATCGTTCACGTCTGTTTGAAGACGGCAAAAGGGTTGCGTTTTAAGCCGGCAACACCGTATGCGTTCACTGCTCCCGCCATGTTTCGTCCACAGCCGTTAATCCAAACATTCAGCGCACGCCCTTGAACATTGTCATGGTCAGCTCGATCGCAGCCCAATATGCCGCCGGCGTTGCCGCGCATGTGATCGAGCGCGATGGCGCGCAATCGGCCGTGGTCAATCGGCTGGCGCAGCTCGAAGCGCAGATTGCCGAGCATCGCCTGGCGCGCAAATCCTCCTCGCTGGGCTGGTTGTTCGCCAAAAGCGTGAGCGCGCTGCCGGCGATCAAGGGTGTCTACATTTACGGCGAGGTCGGCCGCGGCAAGACCATGCTGATGGATATGTTTTTTGAAGCGAGTCCGGTCGTGCGCAAGCGCCGCGCTCACTTTCACGAATTCATGCTCGACGTTCATGAACGCATTTATGGCTTCCGGCAGAAGATGAAGCTCGGCGAGCATCAGGGCGACGACCCGATCCGGCTCGCCGCCGCGGAGCTTGCGCAGGAAGCCTGGCTTCTTTGTTTCGACGAATTTCACGTCACCGACATTGCCGACGCCATGATTCTCGGCCGGCTTTTTGCTCAGCTGTTTGAACGCGGCGTCGTCGTGGTCGCCACCTCGAACGTGTCGCCGCATGAGCTCTACAAGGACGGACTGAACCGCGCCTTGTTCGTGCCGTTCATCCGCATGCTGGAAGAGCACATGGACGTGGTGCGGCTCGACGCGCGCGTCGATTTCCGTCTGGAAAAGCTCGCCGGCTTGCCGGTCTGGTACGTGCCGGCCGATGCAAGCGCGGATCGCGCGCTCGACGATGCCTGGCGGCGCCTCACCGGCGGGCAGCACGGCGAGCCGCAGGAGCTTGCGCTCAAGGGGCGCAGCGTGCACGTGCCGCGTGCCGCCATGGGGGTCGCACGATTTGGTTTCGACGACCTGTGCGACCGGCCGCTGGGCGCCGCCGATTATCTGCGCCTTGCCCGCGAGTACCATACGATCATCGTCGATCACATTCCGCGGATGAATTTCGACACCCGCAACGCCGCCAAGCGCTTCATCATCCTCGTCGACACGCTTTACGACACGAATGTGAAACTGATCGCTTCGGCCGCCGCGGAGCCGGACGAGCTCTATCGGGCCGAGACCGGTTTTGAGGTGCAGGAATTCAAGCGCACGGCCTCGAGGCTGATCGAAATGCGCTCGCAGAACTATTTGGGGCGGCCGCATGGCACCGCGCATTCGCACGCGTCGGGTTCGTCCGCGGGCATCGTCGAGACGTGATTGCGGCGGCGACAGCACCGGCTTGAACGCGCCTGCCGAAAGGTCTAATGACCGCGGCAGCCGGTTTTTCTCCCCTTAAAATCAAGGAAATTTGTCGGATGGCGCGAAACAAGATTGCACTGATCGGTGCGGGTCAAATCGGTGGCACGCTGGCGCTTTTGATCGGGCTGAAAGAACTTGGCGACGTCGTCCTCTTCGACGTGATGGAGGGTGTGCCGCAGGGCAAGGCGCTTGACCTCGTCCAGGCGTCGCCGGTCGAGGGCTTTGACGCGCGCCTGGTCGGTGCCAATTCGTATGAGGCCATCGAAGGCGCGTCGGTGTGCATCGTCACCGCCGGCGTGCCGCGCAAGCCCGGTATGAGCCGCGACGATCTGCTCGGCATCAATCTCAAGGTCATGGAGCAGGTCGGCGCTGGCATCAAAAAATACGCGCCGAACGCCTTTATCATCTGCATCACCAACCCGCTCGACGCCATGGTGTGGGCGCTGCAGAAATGCTGCGGGCTGCCCAAGCACATGGTGGTCGGCATGGCGGGCGTGCTCGACTCGGCGCGCTTCCGCTATTTCCTTGCCGACGAGTTCAATGTTTCGGTCGAGGACGTCACCGCCTTCGTGCTCGGGGGCCATGGCGACAGCATGGTGCCGCTGGTGCGCTACTCGGCCGTCGCCGGCATTCCGCTTCCCGACCTGGTCAAGATGGGCTGGACCAGCGAGGCGCGCATCAATGAGATCGTCGATCGCACGCGCAACGGCGGCGGCGAGATCGTGAGCCTGCTCAAGACCGGCTCCGCCTTCTACGCGCCGGCGGCCTCCGCCATCGCCATGGCGGAGAGCTATCTGCGCGACAAGAAACGCGTCCTGCCGGCGGCCGCCTGGCTCAACGGCGAATACGGGCTGAAGGACATTTACGTCGGCGTGCCCGTGGTTCTCGGCGCCAAGGGCGTCGAGCGCGTCGTCGAGATCGAGCTCAACGGCGCAGAGCGCGGAATGTTCGACAAGTCGGCGCAATCGGTGCAAACGCTCATCGATGCCTGCAAGAAGATCGCACCGGATTTGGGGAATTGAACACTAAGCCGTCACCCTGAGGCGGCCGCGCACGCGCGGCCCTCGAAGGGCGACGGCCCCGGGCGCCTCGGCCGCATCCTTCGAGGCTCGCTCCGCTCGCACCTCAGGATGACGGACCAGACGGTCGGGCTCACCAATGAACATCCATGAATATCAGGCGAAAGCCGTGTTGCGCGAATTCGGCGTGCCGGTGCCGCGCGGCATTGCTGCCTTCAGCGTCGAGGAGGCGGAAAAAGCCGCCAAAGACCTCGGCGGTCCGGTCTGGGTGGTGAAAGCACAGATTCACGCCGGCGGGCGCGGCAAGGCCGGCGGCGTCAAGGTCGTCAAGTCGATCGAAGAGGTCAAGCGCGAAGCCGCGCGGCTTCTCGGCTCGACGCTGGTGACCCACCAGACCGGGCCGCACGGCAAAGAGGTGCGCCGGCTCTATATCGAGGAAGGCTCGGCGATCGACCGCGAATATTATCTGTCGGCGCTGGTCGATCGCGCCACCTCGCGTGTCGCCTTCGTGGCTTCAACCGAGGGCGGCATGGAGATCGAAGAGGTCGCCCACACGCATCCGGAAAAAATCTTAAGCTTCTCGATCGATCCGGCCACCGGCCTCATGCCGCATCACGCGCGCCGGGTGGCGCGAGCGCTGGGATTTGGCCGCGAAGTCGCCAAGCAGGCCGAGAGCGTGCTGCTGAAGCTCTACGCGGCCTTCCTCGCCAAAGACATGAGCATGCTCGAGATCAATCCGCTGGTCGTGACCAAAAGCGGGCAGCTCATCTGCCTCGATGCCAAGATCGGCTTCGACGACAACGCGCTCTACCGGCATCCGGAGATCGTGGCTTTGCGCGATCTCACCGAGGAAGACGAAAAGGAGATCGAGGCGTCCAAATACGATCTCAATTACGTGGCCCTCGACGGCACCATCGGCTGCATGGTCAACGGCGCCGGATTGGCCATGGCCACCATGGATATCATCAAGCTCTACGGTGAGGCGCCGGCCAACTTTCTCGACGTCGGCGGCAGCGCCACCAAAGACAAGGTTGCGGCCGCCTTCAAGATCATCACCTCCGATCACAACGTCAAAGGCATTCTGGTCAACATCTTCGGCGGCATCATGAAGTGCGACGTGATCGCCGAAGGTGTGGTCGCCGCCGTCCGCGACGTGGGTCTGCGGGTGCCGCTGGTGGTTCGCCTTGAAGGCACCAATGTCGAACTCGGCAAGGAGATCATTGCCAAATCGAATCTCAACGTGACGTCCGGCGACGATCTCGACGACGCCGCGCAGAAGATCGTCAAAGCGGTGCGGGAGGCAGCGTAATGCCCATTCTCATCGACAAGAACACCAAGGTCATCTGCCAGGGCTTTACCGGCAAGAACGGCACGTTCCATTCCGAGCAGGCGATCGCCTACGGCACCAAGATGGTCGGCGGCAC
>JASHVN010000589.1 GCA_030044555.1 Xanthobacteraceae bacterium
CGCCAGCACGGTCTTGCCGGTGCCCGGCTCGCCCTTGACCAGGAGCGGGCGCTCCAGCGCGATCGCGGCATTGACCGCGACTTTCAGATCCTCGGTGGCCACGTAGGCGCTGGTGCCGTCAAAGCGCATGCGATTGTCCGGTGTGGTTTCTCCGGCAGTAAACACGCCGGACTTGCCGCCCACAAGCCGCCGTTGCCGCCGTTGCCCGGCAATTTCTGCCGGGACGCGGCAGATCGTCACCGGTGCGGCTGCCGGTCCGCGCGCGTAAGTCTTTGAAACGACACGACGAAGGTTGTGGCACGGCGCTTGCTGCACGTAGCCCGGGTCAGGGTCGCGTTGTTGCGTCCCGTTGCTTGAGTTGGAGAACAAGTCATGGGTATCTTCGATGCGTTGACCGACGCCGTGAGCGGTCTGCAAGCCCAATCATTCGCGCTGCAGAATATTTCCGGCAACATCGCCAACTCGCAGACGGTCGGCTACAAAGAAACCGATACGGCCTTCCAGGATCTCGTGGCGCAGGCCGCTCTGAACGAGCAGAACGCGGGCAGCGTCACCGCCAGCTCGGTGTCGACGAACACCGTGGCGGGGACGATCCAGAGCAGTTCGGTCGCGACCAACATGGCGATCAATGGCTCCGGGTTTTTCGTGGTGTCGCAACCGACGGGCGTCACCGACAATCAGCCCCAATTCTCCGGCGTCGACGATTATACGCGCGCCGGCGATTTTCAGATGGACAGCTCCGGGTATCTGGTCAACAGCTCCGGATATTACCTGATGGGAATTCCGGTCAATGCGACCACCGGGAATCCCGAAGGCAGCGTTCCCCAGGTCCTGCAATTCAACAACGAATTCGTCCCGGCCCAGGAGACGACCTCGCTCAGCTATGAGGCCAATCTGCCGAGCACGCCAACCTCGGGCACGATCGATCCCAACGATTTTGCCAACGATCCGATAGCCGGAGCCGAGATCATCGGCACCGGCGCCGACATCAAGCCGGATGCGCCCGCCACCGGCACCGGGACAGTCTCCAGCCTGACCGACTCGACCACGCTTGTGTCGGGTCTTGGCATGACGAATGGCGACACAATCCAGATCAGCGACGGAACCAATACGACCAGTTACACAATAACCTCGAGCTCGACCGTCGGCGATCTGGTCAACGCCATCAATTCCGGCGCCTCGGGCAATGCGGCGGTGACCGCCTCGCTGAGCAACGGCAGTCTGGTGCTCACCGGCAATAACGATACCGCCAACATCAGCATCACCGACAACAACGCGACCGCAGCAGGCACCGATGCTTCGCTTCTCGGTTTCGGCTCCACCAATAATACTTTCGATGCGACCAACCTGGTGACGCAGGGCTTAAGCGGAACGCTGACCGTCTCGGTCGGCGGCGGCGCGGCGCAGACCATCACCATCGGTACCGGCAGCGGTGACGTTGAGACGCTGTCGCAATTGCAGACGGCGGTCCAGAACCTCACCGGCGTGATCGGCAGTGTGGACACGTCCAACGGCGATATTTCGCTGGTGGCGACGGACCCGACCGCGTCGCTGACCATCGGCGGCACCAGTTCGGCGTCGAAATTCGGCATTCAAAGTACATCGGCCGTGCCCGGCAACGGCGAGGTGATCGGCAGCGACGTTTCAACCTTCACCAGTCAATCGACCTCGGGCGGTTCGGTCACCGCCTATGACTCGGACGGCAATCCGCTCAATGTCCAGTTCCGCTGGGCGCAGGTCACCAACTCGAACGGCCAGAGCGTGTGGAATCTGTATTACGAGACCAATTCGAGCGCCACCGGCTCGCAAACGGCCTGGCAGAACGTCGGCACCAACTTCGTCTTCAATTCCAGCGGCGACCTGGTGCAGCCGACGACCAGCGCCTTGACCATACCAAGCCTGACGATCAACGGCGACACGCTGAACAATGTCGAGCTGAACTTCGGCACCAACGGGCTCACGCAATTCGCCAATTCGAGCGGTACGGCGTCGGTCACCGAATTCGACCAAAACGGCTATGCGGCGGGCTCCCTGCAATCGGTGTCAGTCGATAGCAACAACCGCCTGGTCGGCACGTTCTCCAACGGCCAGACCATCCCGCTGGCGCAGATCACGCTGGCGAACTTCAACGGTGCGGATTCTCTGGAGTCGCTCAGCGGCGACGCGTTCGCGGCCACGCCGGAATCGGGCAATCCGATTTACTCGGGGACCGGCACGATCGAGGGCAGCTCGCTCGAATCCTCCAACGTCGATATCGCCACGCAATTCAGCAATCTGATCGTGGCGCAGCAGGCCTATTCGGCCAATGCCCGCGTCATGACCACGGCCGACCAGATGGTGCAAAGCCTGCTGCAAGTGATCCAGTGAGATCGCACGGCGATTATCGGTATTTGTTCGGCTCACCGACGCTGAGCCGCATGGACAGCTAGGGCTATGGGCCTCTCCCAGGCGTTATCGTCCGCGCTCTCGGGCGTGAACACGACCCAGCAAAGTCTTTCGGTGATCGCCGGCAATGTGGCGAACGCCAATACGCCCGGCTACATCGAAGAGACCACCAATCAGGTCGAAGTCTCGACGACGGGGCAGCCCGGCACCAGCGTTGAGGTTACCGGCGTCAATCGCCAGCTTAACACGCTGCTGCAGAACCAGTTGTGGACCGAAACCTCCGGCTCCTCCTATGCCAATACCAGCTCACAAATATATCAGCAGCTGCAGGAGATTTACGGCACGCCGGGCACGTCGACCTCGTTCGATGCGATCTACGACAACTTCACCAACGCGTTGCAGGCTCTCTCGACCGACCCGAGTTCGACGTCGCAGCAGAGCACCGTGATCGGCGCCGCGCAGGAGCTGGCGCAAAACCTCAACTCGATGACAACCAGCATTCAGGATCTGCGCACCCAGGCGGAGCAGGGCATCTCCAATGACGTGCAGACGGCCAACGGTCTGCTGCAGCAGATTGCTCAGATCAACGGAGAGCTGCAAAGCACGCAGTCAAATACCAGCGCCGGGGCGCAGCTCGAGGACCAGCGCGGCGAGGACATTACCCAACTTTCGCAGTTGATGAACGTCAACGTGGTGCAGAATTCCGACAATCAGGTATCGGTGTTCACCAGCACCGGCCAGCAGCTTGTCGGCGGCCCGCAAGCCTCGCAGCTCAGCTTCGCTAACGCGGGAACGCTGTCGGCGACCTCGCTATGGAGCTCCGATCCGAGCCAGGATGGCGTCGGTACCATCACGCTCACCTCGCCGGGCGGCACCACGACCGATCTCTTGGCAACCGGCGCGATTCAGTCGGGAGAAATCGCCGCCTACGTGCAGATGCGCGACGACGTGCTGCCGCAGGCGCAAAACCAGCTCGACGAACTCGCCAATCAGATGTCGCAGGCGCTGTCGAACCAGACGACGAGCGGCACGGCGGTCACCGCCGGATCGCAGGCGGGATACAATGTCGATACCAGTTCGCTGCTGGCCGGCAACACGATCCAGCTCACCTACACCGATTCCGGGGGGACCCAGCACACGGTGAACATCGTGTCGCTCGGTCAAGGCGGCTCGCTGCCGCTGCAGACATCGCAGTCCAATCCGAATGAGCAGACGATCGGCGTCAACTTTTCCGCCGGGATGACTTCAGTGGTGGCGCAGCTCAACGCGGCGCTGGGAACGAACCTGCAATTCTCCAACCCCTCCGGCTCGGTCTTGCAGGTGCTCAACGCCAGCGGCAGCAGCAACGTCGTCAATTCGGCCTCGGCAACCACAACGGCGACGTCGCTGACCGGCGGCAGTGCGCAATTGCCGCTGTTTACCGATAGCAACGGCACGCCGATTACCGGCGCGCTCAGCGCTGCCGGCTCGCAAACCACGGGGCTTGCCGGTCGCATCGAGGTCAATCCGGCGCTGACGGCGTCACCGTCAAATCTCGTCTCTTATTCGTCTACGACTGCCGCCGGCGACGCGACGCGGCCGAATTTCATTCTCAGCCAGTTGACCGACACCTCGCTGACCTACTCGCCCGACACCGGCATCGGCACCGCACAATCGCCGTATAGCGGCACGCTCTCCGACTATATGAGCCAGATCGTCAGCCAGCAGAGTCAGGCGGCGAACGCGGCAACCAATTTGCAGCAGAGCCAGCAGACGGTGCTGAGCGCCTTGCAGCAGAGTTTCAACAGTCAGTCGGGGGTCAATATCGACACCGAAATGTCGAATCTCATCGCGTTGCAGAACGCTTACGGCGCCAATGCGCGGGTGATGACGACGGTTCAGGAGCTAATGTCGACTCTGCTGCAAATAGGTACGTGATGAGCATCACCGGACCCGGATCGGTTACCGCCGCCAACGTGACGGCGCAGACCAACATGTTCACTCAGCTTGATCAGCTGAGCGAAGAGCTTGGCACCGGCGAGGCGGCGCAAACCTATTCCGGCCTCGACTCGCAGGCCGGCCTGGCGCTGGAATTGTCGTCGCAGCTTTCCGCGCTCAGCGGCTACAGCAGCACTGCGACGACCGTAGGCACGACGCTCAGCATCGCACAATCGGCCCTGGGCCAGCTCAGCGACATCAGCAACGAGGTGGCGCAAGCCATCGGTCAGCAGGGTACATACAGTCTCAACAGCAGCGGACAGACGCAGACGCAAG
>JASHVN010000590.1 GCA_030044555.1 Xanthobacteraceae bacterium
CCGAGCAGCCTCATTTTCGGGCGCTGAAAATTTCCGGGCGCGGATAAATAACGTTCCGGGCTGGAGCGTGATCCCGAAAAGGCCTGCCCTGGACGTGATCCGAGGGTGGAAACCGGTTTTCGGAAAAGCATGCCCTCGGGCTTGCCCCGAGGAATCATGCTCGAAGGAAAATCTAGACCTGATCCGATTCAATCAAATTGGATCAGGGTCTAGGCCGTGCGGCCAATTCCCGCGGCGATGCTGCGGAGTTCGCGCACCCCTAAAAGAAGCACCGCCAACAGCAGCGGAAGAATGAAATAGAGGACGCGAAAGGTCACGAGCGAGGCCAGCAAAGATTCTTTGGGGAATTGCGGCAGGCCGATGAACATCGCCGCTTCGATCACACCGAGACTGCCCGGCACGTAGCTCAACACTCCGATCAGCATCGCGGTGACGAAAATCACCAGGAGTTCGAAAAAGCTGATCGCCGGCTCCGCCGGAAGCAGCGCGTACATGGCGAGCGCCACGAGGGTCAGATCCAACGAGCCGATGCCGATCTGCACCAGCGTCGAAGGAAGATCAGGAAGCGAAATCCGCCAATTGGAGCGACCGATGCTGCGCGGGCGCGGCAAGAGCCAGAACATATAGCCGTTGAGCGCCACCACGGCCGTGACACCGATCAAACGGTTGACCAGAACCGGCAGGTGATCGATCGGGCTCGCCGCGCCCGGTGCCAGAGCAATGCCAAAACCGAGCACGAATGCATTGCCCAGCCAGTAAGTCAGTCCGGTAATGAAGGCGATGCGCGCAATCTCTGTGACGCTCAAGCGCCAGGTTGAATAAATCCGATAGCGGATCACGCCCGCGGTGAAAATTGTCGCACCGAAATTGTGCCCGATCGTGTAGCTCGTGAAACTCGCCAGCGCGGCGGCCCGATAGGGCACGTCTTTGCGGTCGATCGCCCGCAAGGCAAAAACGTCATAGCAGGTGAGCGCGAGGTATCCGGCAACGACAAACGCACCCGAGAGAAGCAGTCCACCGAGCGATTGCGCCTTCAGGGCGGCGATCACTTTGCCGAATTCGATTTCGCGAAAGACGTGATAGAGCGTCACTCCCGCAATCGTGACGATTGCGAGGCTGATCGCGGCAGCAACCGAGCTTAAGCCCAATTTGCGGCGAATCACCTGACCGATGGCGCTCGTCACAATCGATATTGCTCCACTGTGATGAGCATTCAATGCGGTGCCGCGACTCGTCCCCATTCTCTCATCGGACTACGACAATTTTGTAACGCGCCGCGTCGTCCTGCCGCGGCGGAACTCGATGGCAAAATGCGTCGTTTGTTTGTTAGTTCCGCGTTGCCACGCGGTCGAGGCGCCCGAAGCGTCACAAAAATGAGACATGAATTAGTAATGGTTGTCGCATCCGATTCGCAAATGAGATCGGGGAGCTGGTTTCACGGGAATATTTAATGCGGGTTCTCATCGCAACGGATGCATGGCCTCCGCAGGTCAATGGTGTAGTGCGTACTTTGACGTCACTCGCGCGCGCCGCGCAGGGACTGGGCGTCAGCATCGAGTTCTTGTCGCCCGATGGTTTCCCGACCGTGCCGGTGCCGACCTATCCGGGTCTGCGCTTGGCGGTGCCGAGCCGGCGCAAGATCGCCCGGTTGATCGAGGATGCAAAGCCGGACGCGATCCATATCGCCACCGAGGGTCCGATCGGTCACTCGGTCCGCGCTTACTGCATCAGGCGTGGCCGGCCGTTTACCACGAGCTATACGACCCGGTTCCCGGAATACATTGCGGCGCGCGCCCCGATTCCCGAAAGCTGGATCTACGCGGCGCTGCGCCGCTTTCATGGCGCAGCGACGGTGACGATGGTGGCAACGCCGTCCTTGACGAACGAACTGCGCGAGCGCGGCTTTTCCAATCTGGGCATGTGGACGCGCGGGGTCGACACCGAAAAGTTCCGCCCCGATCGCGCCATCGATCCTGGCTTCCCGCGGCCTATTTTCGTCTGTCTTGGCCGCGTCGCGGTTGAAAAGAACCTTGACGCGTTCCTGGCGCTCGACCTGCCGGGCACCAAGGTCGTCATCGGCAAGGGACCGATGGAAGGCGAGCTCAAACGCCGTTTCCCGGACGCAAAATTCCTCGGGCAATTGGAGAACGGCACATTGGCGGCCCACCTCGCGGCTGCCGACGTTTTCGTGTTCCCGAGCCGTACGGACACGTTCGGCGTCGTGCAGCTCGAGGCGCTGGCCAGCGGCGTTCCGATCGCGGCTTTCCCGGTGACCGGACCGAAGGACGTGATCGGCGACAACCCGATCGGCGTATTGAACGAGGATCTGCGCGCGGCCTGTCTCGGAGCGCTGCAAATTTCGCGCGAGGCCTGCCGCGAATTTGCCTTGCGTCACTCCTGGGAAAACAGCGCACATCAATTCATCGCCCATGTCCGCAAGGTGGCAATCAACCGCTTCGGCGAATCGTCCGCTGCCGGGCAGGTCACCGCGACGGCGCACGGCTGAGAGCATCGCGGCGCTTGTCGTTGAGTAAGAGCTTTTTGGACGGATAACACTGACGTCAAACAAGGAAGGGATAGGCGATGGCTGCCATGTCGCGCTCGGAACTCGATAAGGACACGATTACGAAGGCATATGCGCGATGGGCGCCGGTCTATGACTTGGTGTTCGGCGCCGTCTTCGAGCAGGGCCGCCACGCGGCGATTGCGGCGGCCGAGCGCATCGGCGGCCGCATCCTCGAGGTCGGAGTCGGAACCGGCATTTCGCTGCCGTACTATTCGCCCGACGTCCGGCTTTACGGGGTCGACATCTCCGAACCGATGCTGCGCAAGGCGCAGCAGCGCGTCAGCGAGCTCGGCCTTAAGAATGTCGAGGGGCTCGCCGTCATGGACGCCGAACATCTCGATTTTCCCGACGCCTCATTCGACGTGATCGTGGCACAATACGTCATCACCACGGTGCCCAATCCCGAAGCCACGCTCGACGAGTTCGCCCGCGTGCTCAAGCCTGGCGGCGAAATCGTATTGGTGAGCCGCGTCGGCGCCGAGGCCGGATTGCGCCGCGCGCTGGAGCGGTGGTTCGCCCCAGCGGCGCGCAAGCTGGGCTGGCGCACCGAGTTTTCGTTCGAGCGCTACGCGGTCTGGGCCAAAAAGACGGCCGACATGCAGCTCGTCGAGCGCCGCGCCATGCCGCCGTTCGGCCATTTCTCCCTCATTCGCTTCGCCAAGGAGGGCGGAACCGCCGTGGCAGGCGACAGGGCACAGACGGCGACGCGCGCTGCCGGCTGAGGAGAGTGGCCCGGACGCCACGGCTTCATATGAACGTCACGCAATCGTCCGTCTGTCACGGCGGATTCATGGAATCTCCATAGCTTCAACCGAATGGACTCAAGAGGCGGAGAGGGAAAAATGGCCGGCTTTCGCGAGACTCTTAGAATGCAGCGCTGGGACGACCATCGCTACTACCACCACAGCCGGATCAACCAATCGCTGCATTTCGTCAGCGCGATCAGTTTCCTGTTCTCCTACGTGATGATCTTCAAGGATCCGGCCATTTCGGCGCTCGCCGGCTGGCTGGTGGCGATGACCACGCGGCAAACCGGCCATTTCTTCTTCGAGCCCAAAGACTACGACCAAGTGAACCACGCCACCCACGAGTATAAGGAAGAGATCAAGGTCGGCTATAATTTGCGACGCAAGGTCGTGCTGTTGTCGATCTGGGCGCTCTCGCCCGTATCGCTTTATTTCAGCCCGAGCTTCTTCGGCCTGTTCACGCCCGCCAGCAACAAGACCGAATTCGTCCGCCAGGTGGCGACGATCTGGCTGGCGCTGGGCATCGGCGGCGTCCTGTTCCGCACCGTCCAGCTCTTCATCATCAAAGATGTGCAGACCGGCTTGGTCTGGGCCACCAAAATTTTGACTGACCCGTTCCACGACATCAAAATCTACCACAAGGCGCCGCTGGCGCTGTTGCGCGGCGAACTCATCGATCCGCATATCGGCTCGACCTGGGATGACGAAGACGAGGAAGAGCTGGAGGAGGTCGAGGAGTTGCCGCGGACAAGCTAAGACATTGCCGCGGACAAGCTGAAGGCCGCAATCAGCCGGCCTTTTGCGTGTTGCGCGTGGGCAACCAGCGATGGGCGAGCATTTCTTTCAGTATCGTCCGTTTGATCGATTTATTGGTGAGCGCCGGATTGCGCCAGAACCAGCCATCCTCGCTCATCGCTTTTACCGCAGCCACGAAGCGATCGGCGACTGCGGCGAAGTCGGCGGCAGTATAATTGAGGCTGAAGATCAGCCGGCCGCTGCCGACCCAGCTCAGCGCCAGCCCTTCGGCGCGAAGGTAATATTGCAGCATCCAGTTATAACGGCCGGGCTGTGTGTACAGGACCGTCCAGATCGAGGACATGTTGGCGACCTGCACGGGCAGGCCCTCCGCGCGCAGGCGCTCATTGAGCAGCCCTGCCCGCGCGTTCCACACGCCATCGAGGTCGCGATAGAGCGCACGCGCTTCGTCCGTCTCGATGAAGCGGAGGAACTCGTCCATCGCCGCCATCACATAGGGATGCGAATTGAAGGTGCCGCGGGCGAAGCAGATATCGGCCGGCCGGTCGTCGCGAAAGCGCCGCATCAAATCCTTGCGCCCACACACGACTCCGATGGGCAGGCCGCCGCCGAGCGTCTTGCCGTAAGTGACAAGGTCGGCGCGCACGCCGAAATATTCCTGCGCGCCGCCGCGCGCGAGCCGAAAGCCGACGAAGACCTCGTCGAAGATCAGGACGATCTCCCGCTCGGTGCAGACCGCGCGCAGTTCCCGGAGCCACTCGGCATAGGCCTCTTTGTCGAAATTCGCCGTGCGGGCGCTGTCCACCAGAGAGGAATCCGCCGGCGCGTTGGCGTTGGGATGCAATCCCTGCAGCGGATTGATCAGCACGCAGGCAATGTCGCGCCGCGTTCGCAGCACGCGCAGCGTATCCTCCGACATGTCCTTCAGTGTGTAGGTCTCGTGCGCCGGCAGCGGATTGCCGATGCCGGGCTGCACGTCGCCCCACCAGCCGTGATAGGCGCCGCAGAAGCGCACCAGGTGGGAACGGCGCGTGTGATAGCGCGCAAGCCGCACCGCCTGCATCACCGCTTCGGTCCCCGACATGTGAAACGACACTTCGTCGAGGCCGGAGACTTGTTTGAGCCGCCTCACATTGTCGGCGACGACCGGATGATAAAGCCCGAGCACCGGCCCCAGCGCCGCAGCGCGCTCCTGCCCGCGCGCCATTGCGGCCTTGTAGAAATCGTAGCCCAGCAC
>JASHVN010000591.1 GCA_030044555.1 Xanthobacteraceae bacterium
GGATGTTCATCCAGATGCGTTCGGAGGCTTCCACCGCAAAGCCGCCGAGCCGTTTCGGCAGCGGCGCCGCCACCGAGTAGGTGAACTGCACGAATGGCGCGCCCGGCACCATGAGGTCGATGGCGTCGCCAATGAGCCGCAAGCGCTGCTTGATCGGCTTGGTGACCAGCGGCAGGCTGGAGACGACAGCGGCGGCCGGCTGGATCAGCAGCGTCTCCAGAAGCCGGCGCAGGCTGTAGGCATCGCCTTCCACCACGGTGGCGCCAGGGTAGCGCGTACGCAGGATACGGCAAAAGGCCGAATTGAATTCGACCAGAACCAGCCGCGACGGCGCGACGCCTGCCGCGACCAGGGCTGCGGTCACCGGGCCGGTGCCCGGCCCCAATTCGACGACGGGTCCGTTGCTGTTCGGGTCGACATAGCTCGCCATGGCGCGGGCCAGCATCTTGCCGGACGGCGTTACCGCGCCGATCGACAGCGGCCGCTCCAGCCACGAGCGAAGGAAGCGCACTTCGTCGTCGAGCCGGATGCCTTTCTTGCGCTCGAACTGCCGGATCCGCTCTTCGATTTTTTTGCCGATGCCGTCGCGCGTTTGCTCCAAGAGCCGGATGTGGCGTCCGATCTTGCGCTCGATCAGATACTTTTTGGCTCCCAGAAGGCGGACCTGGCGCTCGAGTGTCTGTTCGAATTTTTGCAGGGCCGGCAGAGGCATCATGTCCCACGCGAGAGCGACAAGGTCTTGGACAAATTCCCGCTGCTTTTAGAACATCTGTGCGGCGAGCGCCAGCAGGGCTTAGGCGGAAGTCGCGTGGCCGCCACCGGCCAGGCCGTCGAGGAACTCCTTGACCTTGCCGAAGAAGCCCGCCGATTCGGGGTGCGTCTCGCTGGAGGACAGCCGATCGAACTCGGCCAACAGTTCGCGCTGCTTTTTGGTCAGATTTTGCGGCGTCTCGACGACGACCTGCACGTACATGTCGCCCGATTGCCGGGAGCGCAGCACCGGCATTCCCTTGCCGGGCAGCCGGAAGCGCCGCCCCGACTGCGTGCCTTCGGGCACTTTCACCCGCGTCTGGCCGCCGTCGATGGTCGGAACCTCGAATTCTCCGCCGATTGTCGCGGTCACCATGGAGACAGGAACGCGGCAATGCAGGTCAGCGCCCTCGCGCTGGAAGAACGGGTGCGCACCGATCGAGAGGAAAATATAGAGGTCGCCGGCCGGACCGCCGCGCACGCCCGCTTCGCCTTCGCCGGCGAGCCGGATGCGGGTGCCGTCCTCGACGCCGGGCGGGATGTTCACCGACAAGGTGCGTTCGCGGGTGACTCGGCCGGAGCCGGCGCACGACGCGCACGGACTGTCGATCACCTGGCCGCGACCCTGACAGTTCGGGCAGGTCCGCTCCAGCGTGAAGAAACCTTGCGCGTGGCGAACTTTTCCCTGGCCGCCGCACATCGGGCAGGCTTTCGGTTTGGTTCCGGACTTGGCGCCCGAGCCGGAGCAGGCCTCGCAGGTGACCGACGTCGGGATGCGGATCTGCGCGGTTTTCCCCGTAAAGGCTTCCTGCAGGGCGATTTCCATGTTGTAGCGCAGGTCCGCGCCACGCTCGCGGCCGGAGCCGCGGCCGCGGCGGGCGCTCATGCCGAACAGATCGTCGAAAATATCCGAGAAGGTCGTGGCAAAGTCGGCGCCGAAGCCCGCAGCCGCGCCGCCCATGCCGTGCTCGAACGCAGCGTGGCCGAACCGATCGTAGGCCGCGCGCTTATCGGGGTCTTTTAGGACCTCATAGGCTTCATTGATTTCCTTGAAACGAATCTCGGCGGTCTTGTCGCCCGGATTACGGTCCGGATGGCACTGCATCGCCTGCTTGCGGAAGGCGGTCTTGATATCGATCTCGCTGGCTGTGCGTTCGACCGCGAGCGTTTCGTAGTAACAGCGCTTGGCCATCATTCCCCACCCGATGACGTCCAATCATCGCACTTCGGCCGCGAGTGAAGCAAATGCGCACACCCCCGCCTCATAGGCGGGGGTGCTGTCGTGGCATTCTGCAGCGGCATCGAAGCGCCTCGCCGCCTTAAGCGGATTTCTTGTTCTTCTTGTCGTCGTCGACCTCGGTGAACTCGGCATCGACGACGTCGTCCTTCTGGCCTTCGCCGCCAGAACCAGCACCACCGCCGCCGCCCGGTTGCTGGTCGGCTTGTTTGTACATCGCCTCGCCAAGCTTCATCGACGCCTGCGCCAACGTGTTGGCTTTCGCCGTGATCGCCTCGGCGTCGTCGCCCTTCAGCGCCTCCTTGAGGTCGGCGATGGCGTTCTCGATCGCGCGCCGATCGGCTTCGCCAACCTTGGCGCCATGCTCGGCGAGCGACTTCTCGGTGTCGTGGACCAGCGCCTCGGCGCGGTTCTTCGCCTCGACCTGAGCTTTGCGCTTCTTGTCCTCTTCGGCGTGAGCCTCGGCATCCTTGACCATCTTCTGGATGTCGGTCTCGCTCAAGCCGCCGGAGGCCTGGATGCGGATCTGCTGCTCCTTGCCGGTGCCCTTGTCCTTGGCCGACACGTTGACGATGCCGTTGGCGTCGATGTCGAAGGTGACCTCGACCTGCGGCACGCCGCGCGGCGCCGGCGGAATGCCGACGAGATCGAACTGGCCGAGCATCTTGTTGTCGGCCGCCATCTCACGCTCGCCCTGGAACACGCGGATGGTCACCGCGGTCTGGCCGTCCTCGGCCGTGGAGAACACCTGGCTCTTCTTGGTCGGGATCGTGGTATTGCGATCGATCAGCCGGGTGAATACGCCGCCCAGCGTCTCGATGCCGAGCGACAGCGGCGTCACGTCGAGCAGGAGCACGTCTTTGACGTCGCCTTGCAGCACGCCAGCCTGAATCGCGGCGCCGACCGCCACGACCTCGTCTGGATTGACGCCCTTGTGTGGCTCCTTGCCGAACAATTGCTTCACGACCTCCTGGACTTTCGGCATGCGCGTCATGCCGCCGACCAGAACAACTTCATTGATCTCGGCCGCCGACACGCCGGCGTCTTTCATCGCCTGCTTGCACGGCTGGATCGTCTTCTGGATGAGGTCGTCGACCAGCGCCTCGAACTTGGCGCGGGTGAGCTTCATGGTCAGATGTTTCGGACCGGCGGCATCGGCCGTGATGAACGGCAGATTGATCTCGGTCTGCGTCGTCGACGACAGCTCGATCTTGGCTTTTTCCGCCGACTCCTTGAGCCGCTGCAGCGCGAGCTTGTCGCGGCGCAGGTCGATGCCCTGCTCCTTCTGGAATTCGTCGGCCAGATAGTTGACCAGCCGCATGTCAAAGTCTTCGCCGCCGAGGAACGTGTCGCCGTTCGTCGACTTCACTTCGAACACGCCGTCGCCGATCTCCAGGATCGAAATGTCGAACGTGCCGCCGCCGAGGTCATAGACCGCGATGGTGCCGGTCTTCTGCTTGTCGAGGCCGTAGGCGAGCGCCGCCGCCGTCGGCTCGTTGATGATGCGCAGCACTTCGAGGCC
>JASHVN010000592.1 GCA_030044555.1 Xanthobacteraceae bacterium
TACTGGGTCACCTGCTATCGCTCGATTTCCGATCCGAAAAAACTCGCCGCCTACGCCGAGCTGGCGCCCAAGGCGACCGCACCGTTCGGCTGCCGCTATCTGGCCCGCGGCACCGCGCTGACCGCCTTCGAAGCCGGGCAGAAGGAGCGCATCGTCATCTCCGAATTTCCCAGCGTCGAACAGGCGATCGCCGCCTACAACAGCCCCGCCTACAAAGAGGCGCTCAACGCCCTCGGCGACGGCGCCGTACGCGACATCCGCATCGTCGAGGGCTCTGACTGAGGCTGCGGCGGTGCAGCGCGTCGATCAGAATACGAAGCGCCTGCGCAGCCGCTGCCGATACGATTCCGGCGCGTAGCCGCCGCCCGACCAGTCGTCAAAGCCGGGCGATTGCCACGTCGCTCCGCTCTCCGGCTGCGGACCATAGAACGAAGCGCTCTGAACGCGCGGCGCCGCATCGTAGCCGCGGGCATAAAGCGCGACAGCGCGGCTCTCGTTGCCGCCGGCGGCGCGATAGGCGCCCGCCAGATAGCGCACCCCGTAGGTCATGTTGGTCGTCGGATCGAGCAGGCCGGCAGCCGATCCGCCATAACCCATGGCGCGCGCCGTGCCGAGACGGATCTGCATGAGGCCGTAATTGCCGCGGCTTACCGCGCGTGGATTGCCGCCGCTCTCACGTTTGATGACGCGATCCACCAGCGACAGCGGAACGCCGTTGGCGCCTGCTTGCTGTTCGGCCATTCCTTGCAATTGCATGCCTTGCAATTGCGACTGCCCGCCGAAACTCGAACCGGCATAGCCCTCGCCATTCCATGTGTCGCGCCAGGCGGACGTTGGCTCGGAATCGCGCCGATACGAGCGGCTTGAAAAATTCGGTGCGGCCGACGCGACGGCGGCGCGCGACCGCCAGGCTTGCATCGGGGCGGAATAGTCGTCCGCATATTGTGGATATTGTGATCCGAATGGCGCAGCAAAATCCGTCCGAGTGAACGCGTGCAGTCCGCGGCGCCAGTGAAGCCGCGCTACGCGAGCATGTGAAATTTCATGGTGATGGCGCAACGCCGCCATATCGCGAGGGTGACCGTGCCGATAAGAAGAGCCGCGATGCGAATCGGTGTAATGCGCATGCGCCAGCGCCGGCTGCGCCAACAGCGCGGCGGTAAGTGCGGCCAATGCCAGATGCCGCGACAACTTCAACATCAATTTTCTCCGCATGGAGCGCGCCCTCACCGCCGCGCCTTGTCACGAGAGAATCCGACCTTTTGTTGGATGCCGATGGGTCATCTCGTGGCGACGAAACAAACAAACGAGTTTGACTTCTGACACTGAAACAAAAGTTGATCGCACGCCGCCGGAACTCTCTCAGCCACCACCAAACATTCTTTCCCTGTTTACGCGCACGAACAAAAATCACAGCTTGAGCGCGAGATGCATTGTTGCCGCTCAAGCACGCGAGCCGGCGTGTGTGCCTGCCACAGCGGCTTGAAATGAGCCCCCCCAAAACAAGCGTCTCGCCCGCGCGTGGTGCTTCAAGTAAGCTTCCGCGCCGATGCATTGATGCCGATGCACTGATGCTGATGTATTCACGGAGCCAGTCATGCCGCAGATTCAGGTCCTCAACCCCGAAGTGCTGGGCACACCGCTTGGCCAATATTCGCACATGACCCGCGTCAAGGCGGCGGAGTTTTTGTTTATCGCCGGCCAGGTAGGATTGAAACCGGGCGCCGACAAAGCGCCCGCCGATTTCGAGGCCCAATGCGCGCAAGCGTTCGCCAATATCGGCGCCGCGCTTGCCTCCCAGGGAGCGGACTTTTCCAACATAGTCGAGTTCACGACTTATCTGGTGCACTCGCAGGACATTGCGAAATTCATGGCCTACCGCGGTCGCGAATTTCCCAAGCTGTTCAAGGGCGGCACCTATCCGCCCAACACGCTGCTGGTGATTGACCGCCTGGTGCGCGAGGAGTTTTTGATCGAAGTGAGCGCGGTCGCGGCGTTGTGAAGATAGCAAAATTCGTATGAACAGATCGACACCGGCGGGGAGTTCGAAGCGAGCCGGTGAGCATCCCGCGCCGGCCGTAGCCTGCACGCGATCAACGCGCGATTGCCTCACTGCGGCACGACGCCCGCCGGGTCGCAATGAACGCGTCGGCGGCTTCACTTAGCGGCGCGGCCACTTCACCGCGGCGCGCAGGTTCTCGCAAACACGTTGCGCGCATCAGTGAAGGCCGGCGCATCCATCTTATCGTCCTCGATGAGGTCGACCATGGCGGCGGCCAGGTCGTGACACGCTGCACGGCTTTGCGGCGGCTGCGATGCTTTTCCCGAACGCGCCGCAGGACCGCAGGTGTTGACGACAATATTGTAAGTGTCGCGATAAAGCGCGGTATCGTCTTTCCCGGAATCAAGCAGAGAAATAAGCCCGTTGATCGCCTCCCGGCACGATGCCGGGCTTGCGAGCTGCGCCGCGGCGCCTCGCGGAACAAATAAAATAACGGCGGCCAAGGCGGCCGCCGTTATGACGTGAGGAGCGTGCACGACGCCGGTCGGCTCAGTTATCCAGGAAACTCCGCAGCTTCCTTGAGCGCGACGGATGCTTGAGCTTGCGCAGCGCCTTGGCCTCGATCTGGCGGATGCGCTCGCGCGTCACCGAGAACTGCTGGCCGACCTCTTCCAGCGTGTGGTCGGTGTTCATGCCGATGCCGAAACGCATGCGCAGCACGCGTTCTTCGCGCGGCGTCAGTGACGCCAGCACCCGCGTCGTGGTCTCGCGCAGATTGGCGGCGATCGCCGCCTGATCGGGCAGGATGGCGTTCTTGTCCTCGATGAAGTCGCCGAGATGCGAATCCTCCTCGTCGCCGATCGGAGTTTCGAGCGACAGCGGCTCCTTGGCGATTTTCAGCACCTTGCGCACTTTCTCAAGCGGCATGCCGAGCTTTTCCGCCAGTTCCTCCGGCGTCGGCTCGCGGCCGATCTCGTTGAGCATCTGCCGGCTGGTGCGCACGATCTTGTTGATCGTCTCGATCATGTGCACCGGAATGCGGATGGTGCGCGCCTGATCGGCGATCGAGCGGGTGATCGCCTGGCGAATCCACCACGTCGCATAGGTCGAGAACTTGTAGCCGCGGCGGTATTCGAACTTATCGACCGCTTTCATCAGGCCGATATTGCCTTCCTGGAT
>JASHVN010000076.1 GCA_030044555.1 Xanthobacteraceae bacterium
GCATGGCTGCTGGAGCGCATTCTCCCCGAGAAACCGCAACCGGCCGATCCCGCGGCACCGCGTCATCTCGACGAGGCCGCCCTGCAAACGCCGCCGCTCGCGCTGGCTAACGCGGCACGCGAAACGCTGCGCATGGGCGACGTCGTCGAAACCATGCTGTGCAACGTCATGACCGCCATCCTCAACAACGATCGCAAGCTCGCCAGCGATGTGTCACGTATGGACAACATCGTCGATCGGCTGAACGAAGCAATCAAGCTCTACGTCACCAAGCTGACGCGCGACAGCCTCGACGAGCGCGAGGGCCCGCGCGCGATGGAGATTATCTCGTTCACCATCAATCTCGAACACATCGGCGATATTATCGATAAGAACCTGTGCGAACTGGCAGTTAAAAAGATCAAGAAGCGTTATCAATTCTCGGCCGAGGGCGCCGCCGAGCTGAGCGCCTTCCACAAACGCGTCGTGGACTGCCTGCAGGCCGCATTCGGGATATTCATGACCGGGAATGTCGAAGCAGCGCGCAAAATGCTTCGCGAAAAGGCGGAGCTGCGCCAGGCCGAACTGGCGGCAGCCGACCGGCACCTGGAACGGCTCCGTGAGGGCCGCCCCGAGACCCTCGAAACCACCTCGCTTCACCTCGACATCTTGAGCGATCTCAAGCGCATCCACTCGCACATCTGTTCCGTCGCTTACCCGGTGCTTGAAGCCGCAGGCGAACTGAAGCCGAGCCGTCTGGAAGCCGCAGGTTTGGGCGCGGTGACCAATGGGTCCTCGGAAATGCTTCCGACGCCGTCGCGATCGCCCTGATCCGCTTCGCAAGCTTTGCGGTGTACGTCATGCCCCGATGTCCGACAAACGAAACCGGCCATCTTTCATTGCAGATCAACATCATCTGTTTTTTGTTGGCGCTGGTTGGCGTGACCATAATCACCGAGCACCCCAACTGGTTTGGTGGTGTTCCGGCTCAGGGAGAGACAAGCGTGCCCTATTCACGGTGATACACCGCGATGGTTCAGACACGATCCGATCGTGGCCGGTGACCGTGGTCCCAGGCTGCACTGATCAGATCGGCATAATTCGTCACCATGTGCCGCCGCGACTGGGCTCTATTGGCGTACACGGCCGATCTCGCGCCTCAAATTCGCCAGGCTGTGAAAGAAACATTAACAATCAACAGGTTACAAATGTCGCATGAGTGGACCGGCAGGAAGTCAGCCAGCCAAGCGCGTTCAATACGCAGCGCTTCCCTATAGGCAGATAGGGCACTCCCACACAGAGGTCATGCTTATCACGTCCCGCGAAACCGGACGGTGGGTTATTCCGAAGGGATGGCCGAACAAACAACAGCCTCCATGCGCCTGTGCAGCGCGCGAAGCCCGTGAGGAGGCTGGGATTGTTGGCGAAGTGGGTACGGAGCCTATTGGGTCATATTCATACCAAAAGCGGCTCAAGAGCGGAGACGTGGTCATCTGTGAAGTGCACGTATTCCCGTTGAAGGTGGCGCGCCAGCAAAAAAGCTGGCGAGAGAAAGGGCAGCGACAAGCTCAGTGGTTCTTGCCGAGGAAAGCCGCGGAAGTCGTGCAGGAGCGCCGTTTGCGCACCATACTTCGAAGTTTTCCGAGGAACGGAAGAACCGCCTGAGAACCTGGAAGGGCGGAAGGGAATTCGGTTGCCTGCCGACCCTAAATTGTGTTTCGGCGCAGAGACTGTGGCCATGGATGGGCGGGGCGAACATCGGCTCTGCATCGCCCCAATCATCAGTTGGCGGTGACGCATTCAACGTGTGCTGCAAGGCTGCGAATATTTTCCCGCTCACGTCAGTTTTGGGTCGAAAGCGTACATCAGAAGCGCGCTCCGCGATGTCCGCTTTGTGCCAGGAGCCGACATTCGAGCCGCGCCGACAAGCGACACGAGTCGTGGTCGACTGACAGTGAGCCCGTCGTAATCAGCTCACGGGCCTTTCATGACCGGCAATTGCTCGATCGCCCGGAAACCCGCTCGCGTGCGCCAGCGAATCCGCGAATCCTCTATCGCGAGCCCCAGCTTCGGCCAACGCTGCAACAAGGCCTGCAGCGCGCACTTGCCTTCCATGCGCGCGAGCTGGTGGCCCAGGCAAAAATGAATCCCGGCACCGAAGGCGATGTGCCGGTTCGGCCGTCTCTGGAGATCGAGCTTTTCCGGATGTTCATTCGCTTGCGGGTCGAAATTTCCGGCGGCCAGCATAGCCATGATTTTTTCGCCCTTCTTCAACCGGACACCGCCAAGTTCCAAATCCTTTCGCACAAAGCGCGGCTTGGTGAACTGCACCGGGGAAACGAACCGCAGAAATTCCTCGACGGCAAGGTTGGCGCGGCTCCAGTCCTCTTCCAACCAATCGCGCAGTCCGGGATTGCGCAACAGCTCGTAAACGGACCCACTGATCAGATGCGTCGTGGTTTCGTGACCGGCGATGAGCAGCAGGAACAGCATCGCCACCATCTCGTCACGACTGATGCGCCCTCCTTCCTTTTCAACGCGCACAAGCTCGGCGATCAGTCCTGTGCCGCCCCCCGCGTGCGCGGCCTCCAGTCGCTCCGCCATGTAGCGTTTCATGGCAAAAATCTTCGGAATAACGCCGATGAAAGCAAAGGGGTTCGTGAAACGCGTAAGGTTGCCGGCCCAGGCGATAAATTTCGGCCGATCGACAAGCGGCAACCCAAGAAGCTCGCAGATCACCGAAAGCGGCAACTTTCGCGCATACCGGTCGACAAGATCCGCTGGACTTCCTTCCGCGAACAACTCGTCAGCCAACCCGCTGGCGATCGCCAGAACATGAGGCTCCATTTCGAGAACGGCGCGTCGGCGGAACGCTTCGTCGACGATGCCCCTCAAGCGGGTGTGGTCCGGCTCGTCGTTCGTCAGCATGTTATTGGCGAACGTGCGTATCATTTTCGGCATCCACCACTGAATTCCGGCGACGCCGCCGTCGTCCTTGCGCAGGGTGAACGTCTGGGTATCCCTCAACACTTGGTTGGCCAGGTCCTGCGTCGTGGTCGTCCAAACCGTCCCGACGAGCGGGAACCGAATCTCGACGATCGGTCCCGCCGCCCGCAGCTTCTCGATCCCGCCGGCTGGGTCGCGAAAGTACTCCTGACTGGTGAAATCCAAATGCGTCGTCATGGCCGATCCATCGAGGCGGCAATAAAGCGAACGCGGACGATCTTTCCCGCCTTCCTCATCTGGTCCGGCGACAGTCGTTGCCGCACTCGCGGCGGCAGTTTTTCGTAGTCGGTCAGCAGCGGAAATTCGGAAACGAATTGAACCTTCGGATTGAGCAACGATACATCCGTGCTGTCTTCCAATCCCCATTGGAGATCGACGCTTGTTCTGAGCTTCGACAAAGCGGAATGCTGGACGAAGTCTCGAACGATCGACGGCGCGCTCGTCTGAAAGAGCATTTCCCGTCCGGGAAAATTACCGGCAAGCGAGCCAAATATTTCTTTGTGCTGCTCTTCCGTGAAATACGGAAAAAGACCTTCGGCGACGAACAAAACCCGCGGTCTGGCATGTCTTCTGACTTCGGGAATCCAACGATCCCTGTCGAAGACCGACGCTGCGAAAAGGATGTGACGGGGATTGGTCGGCTCTCCTAGCTTTTGACGGAACGCTATGACCGCGGCCAGGTCGAGTTCGATCCACTCGATCTTGCCATTATCGAGACGGTGAAATCGCGTGTCGAGACCTGCGCCCAGGTTTACGATGAGTGCATCAGGATTGGTTGCGATAAAAGCCTTGACCTGATCGTCCAGGATCGCAGTTCTGGCCGCTATTGCGGACTGTTGCAGCGCGCTGTCGTGGAATTTGTCCCATTCGTAAGCGATCGCGTCATGGAAGCGCTCCGCCATGTCGTCCTTATACGAACCGGAACCCGCTCGGCTTTCCTCGACGCGGTAATGCAGGGGGATCAGAAGGGTTTCGGATACGCCGGTGAGATCATCAACCTGGAGCTTTTGCATTTAGCCGCCGATTTCCCTTTGCAACGCAACGATATCGTTGCATTATTCCAGCCGCTTGCTTTAGTCAACCTGGGTTTTTAGACCTCATGCCCGACCAAGAACTTGCCGAGAACGTGTCGCCTATTCCGCCAGCCGATCGGCTCGAACCCGCCGAATTCAAGCGTGGGCCTGGAGGCCGGCCGACCCGCCAGGAGGCAGCGCGTCGGCACCACGCCCTGCTCGACACGTCGATTCGACTCTTCCTGGAGCATGGACTTGACGCGGTTTCGATCGATCAGATCGCAAGGGAAGCTGCCGTCGCCAAGCGCTTCATTTACGCGCGTTACCCCGACAAATCCGCCCTTTTCATTGCCGCCCTTGAGCACTGGCTGAAGGACCGGCTGGACGTATTGCGGACGTTTGTGCCCTCGGACGAGCGTGCGGAGGTCGGCCTGGTCAAACTCGGGCGAGCAATCCTTGGTATGATGCTGGAGCCCGACGCGCTGGCTCTGCAACGCTTATTGTTTGCGACGGCGCCGCGTTTCCCGGATCTGGCCGCCGATTTCGTTGCCCGAAACCGCCATCGCGGCGTGACTGAAGTCGAGCGGGTGCTCCGCTTCTATGCCGCGCGCCGCGAGATCGAACTTTCTGATGTGCAGACAACGGCTGAACATTTCTTCATCGCCGTGTTCGGCATTCCGCAACGACTGGCGCTGCTCGGTTTGCGCGAGTCGCCCGCCCAAGAACGACGGCGGCTGCGCTTGGCCGTGCGCCTGTTCCTCAACGGCTGCCGGGTCCGCTGAGCCCAGCCGCGCGCAACGATCCGGCGAGGTCCGCTCAAGGTCAAGAGCGGACATCAGCAGCGCGTTTGGCGATGTCCGCCAAGTGCCGGTAACGAACCAAGTGCGCCGTAGCGTCAGCGCGGAGCGATCGTTGTGAGGAATTTCTCGACCTCGCGATCGCAGGCCAACCGGGTCACGCGGAGATGACGGCCGAATTGCACGATGCCATCTATGATGCGCGGTCGTTGCTTTGCCGGAAAGGTCCAAACGTAGCGTAAGAACGCAATGTCGAAGCGGTCAGGGCAACCTGGGGCCAAGTCCGGGCGAGTCCGACCATATCCCACGATTGTGCGTATTAATACGCGACGTATGCAGATACCGCGCGGATGATCGAGCCACACCAGACCGTCAGCGCAAGGTAGGCGAATATCGAACGTATTGATGTAGTTGCCATCCATCACCCAGGCGGGTGACTCCACCAGGGTCATAATCTGTTGCCGCCACGTTTTTATCTCGGGCGTTTGCCAGCCGGGCCGCCAATAATGGGAATCGAGATGGACCACCGGTAACGCGAGCTTGCCCCCGAGCTGGCGCGCGAAGGTCGATTTCCCTGCGCCCGCGTTTCCGATCACCAGAATACGATTCATTGACGCCTCGCGGGCCGCCAACAAGATGACGTGGCGCGTGTGATTTATCCGCTACCGGCCGAACCCAATGTCCGCTTTGGGTCATGAACGTCGGTTTCGCCGTTCCGCTCCGTGTCCGCTTATCCCCCAACGCCTGCGCCAGTTGCGGAAGTCAGGATTTAAGGGTGCGACGCGCAACATAGGCGGTGCGAAGCCCCGGCTCGAAGCCGCAGCGCTCGTAAAAGCGATGCACCCCGGGGTCTTTGCGGCCGCTCTGAAGAAGGACATGATAACAGTCCTTGGCCCAAGCTGCTCCAAGTGCAGCTTGAACGACGGCTCGCCCATGTCCTTGACGCCGAAATTCGGGATGGGTCACAACGTTTTCGAGAAACCCGTGCCGCTGCCCGACGCGCAGTAGATTTGGCGTCGTAATAAGCATGCAGGTTGCAATGATCTTTGTTTCCTCGACCGACACAAAGACGGCAACGTTTTTCTGCGACAAAATTTCCAACCAAATTTTTTCCGCTCTCTCTATCGGTTCTGCGGCCGGACTTGCTTCCGAAAGTCGGAAGAGCTCAAGGAGTCCAAGGAGGTCGGAACTCTTCGCAAGTCTGGCATGAGGCATTTGGCTGCCCTTTTGCGAACGGCAGCCAGTCTAACTGTCCAGCCAAAATGTTCGCAATTGTCCGCGGGACCAAACCGGACATTGGGAGCACGTTTGCGATGTCGGCGCCAACAGGCGATATCGCGGCAGGCGTCGCATCAGCGGCAGCGTTCGTCCCGAGCTCGCACGTTTCGAGGAATAGCGCCCCCTCCTCTCGAACACCGGGTGTCGGAGGATAAAGGAGTGCAACGCCTGCCGGGCAAAGAAGGTCAGGCTCAACTCGTCAATTGCGGGCTATTGGCCCGGCGATACCGGAGCAGGTTGCTGTTGCTGTTGCTCCTGCTGCTGTCGCTCCTGGCGCTCATGCAGCATCTTTCCCGCATAGTGGCCGGCTATGCAGCCTCCAATCGCGCCCATGATAGTATGATGCGCGAAGTGGCCCGCAACTCCCCCGGCGACCGCGCCCTTGATGCAGCCCTTCGCATCGGCCGTGCCCGGCGTCAGCATCAGCGCAGAGGCCAGTAAGGCACCCATGAAGATCGTTTTCATGGCAAACTCCTCGATACTTCGCTGAGCCAATCCGGTGCCATGCGGCTTCGTTCCCCACGTCGCGCGCCCCATTTCAAGTCAATTTTCGGCAATTGCAAACGGGCGAGCAGGCGCCGGTCTTGTGGGCTATGCGGCGCTGCGAATCGCTTGCGCCTTCGGGCGCTTTGCCGGGCCTGATCCTCTGGCCGGGCCTTCAGTGAACCGCAGGCAGCCGGCCGTCTCTCGTCGTCACGAAAGCAGACTGAGAGACATCGCAATCTGTTCCGAGAACGGGACAGCCAGGACCAGGAGCCCGACCGCCACGCTTAATCCGGAGATGATGCCAATTACGGATAGCTCGGAGACGATTTGGGCGCGCCGGCGCGCTTCAACTTCGCCGCCCAACACCGAATTTGAAAATTGCCCTTCCATGGCCATGCCTGCCTCCTTTGCCCGATTGCTAACAAGGGACGTGCGCTTTCCATGTGTCCGTTACGAGCAATGCAACATTAATCCTTTACACAATCCTTAGTGGCATAAGTTCGGTCGCCCCATTTTCACTGGCAGGTTTTACGAAAGGTAAATGACGATGAAAACCGCGGTGATGAACAAGCTCAGGCTCAGAATAGGGATCGTTTTGCACGGACTGTTCGGGCTCATGCTCGTTCTCCTCGTCGGCGCTTTGCTCCTTCCAATTCATCAAGATCTGCAGCAACGCGCAAAAAGCGCTTCGATAGCGGCAAATATCGAGGCCGCCCGGCTGGTCTTCGCGGCGTTGCAATTCGTCCGCCTCGAGCGCGGTCCGACGCGCACCACGCTCGAACAGGCCAAGCCCGCGTCAGCGGAGTTCATCGCGATAACGGCCGCTCTGCGGGCGAAATCCGCCGCGGCGCTCGACGCGCTGCTTGCCAAATGCGCTGCGACCGACTGCGTCGGCGCCCAAAAGGAATTGGTGTCAGAGCTGCCGCGGATTATCGCCAGGTTGAACGTGGTGCGTACCGAAGCAGACGCGGCGTTGCGCCTCCCGTTGGCGGCCCGACGTCCCAATATCGCGCGTGATTTTGACAAGGCGTCGACCGACCTGGTGAATCGGCTTCAGCTGGTGTTCAACACGCTGGACGACAAGGTGCGGATGTTCGACGCGCAGACCGCCGAGCTCGTCGAAATCAAGCAGCTCAGTTGGCTGGCGCGCGACGGCATCGGCCTGGAGCGCAACTATCTCAGCGAAGGGATAAACGCCGGCAAGCTGTCGCCCAGTGGGCAGACGCATATCATCGAACTGCACACGCAGGCCAACGTCACCTGGCCGATCGTGCTTGCGCTGACCCGCAGGCCAGGCGTCCCCGCAGACGTCGTCAACCTGGTTACGGCCGCCGATCACGAGGCGTTCGGAAAATACGAAAAGATGCGAGCGGGCGTTTATCAATCGATCCTCGACGGCCGACCGGCGACCGTTTCGGCCGACGACCTTATCAAGAGCTCGAACGCGGCGCTCGATCGTCTGGCTGATGTCTCCAATGGCGCTCTGGCGGCAACGCAGCGCTACGTCCTCGGCAAGATCAACGCGGCGAATCGGGATCTGGCGGTGCACACCGCACTCCTGCTTGTCACGCTGTTCGCCGGGCTCGCCGGCATGTTGATCGTGCGGGGGCGGGTCACACGTCCGGTCCACGCAATTACGGAAGTCATGCGCCGGCTCGCCGACGGCGATTCAAGCGTCGCGATACCGGGCACCGCGCGGCGCGACGAACTGGGCGATATGGCAAGTGCCGTGGAGGTGTTCAAGGTGAACGCTCTCGAGCGGCAACGCCTTGCCGCGGAACGGGCAAATGCAGAGCAACAGGCGGCAATCCAGCGCAAGCTGGAAATGCAGCAAGTCGGTAGTCGCTTCGAAGTTGCAGTGGCCAGGATCGTGCAGACGGTTTCTACGTCCGTGGATGAGCTGGAGGTGCTTGCACACACCGTCGATGAAACCGCCAAAACAACCCAGCAATTGGCCGGAAGCGTCGCGGCTTCTTCCAAGGAGGCCTCCGAAGGCGCGCTGTCGCTGTCGACCAGCACCGAGCAGATGACCTCGTCCGCCAAGGAAATCAGCCTGCGGGCGAGCCAGGCCACCGCAATTGCCACCGGTGCGGTGACGCTCGCTGACAAGACCATCGCCGACTTCGGCAAGTTGCTGGACGGATCGCAGCAGATCGGCGCGATCGTCGAATTGATTACCGGGATCGCCGAACAGACCAATCTTCTGGCGCTCAATGCCAGTATCGAAGCCGCGCGGGCCGGAGTCGCCGGACGCGGCTTTGCGGTTGTGGCGTCCGAGGTCAAGGCGTTGGCCCAGCAGACCAGCCAGGCGACCGAAGCGGTTGGGCGCCAAGTGGGCGCCATACAGGCCCTCGCACGGGATTCGGCCGATTCGCTTGCGGAAATCGGTCAAACGATCGGTCGCCTGTCTGAAGCCTCGGTTCACATCGACAACGCCGCGCAGGAGCAGGACGTATCGACGCAGGAAATTGCCCTCTACGCGAACGGCTCGAGAAATCGGGCCGCAGAGCTTGCCGGGAATATGGAAAGCCTCAGCGAAAAGGCGCTGGCGTCCGGTTCGGCGTCCGCGCAGGTCTTGTCGGCCACGCAGATGCTGGCGCGCGAGTTCAACACGCTCCGGCTGGAGGTGGAAGAGTTCCTGAAAGATATCCTGGTTGCGGACGGGCGTAATGAATTGTCGGAAACCAGCCCGGAAACGGTTGAGCGGACATCACCAAAATATTTCGCGGTATCCGCTTGACCCGCGAAACCAACGATCAAACGACCGCGATGCACTGAATTTCGATCATCATCTCTGGCTGGGCGAAGCCGGCGACGGTGATCGCGGCGCTGGCGGGAAAGTCCTTGCCGAAAATCTCGCTGCGCAGCTCGGTCATGCGCGTGGTGTGGCGCGCGTCGATGAGAAAGACCGTCATGGTGACGAGATCGGAGAGCTTGGCGCCGGCTTCGGCCAGCGTCTTCTCGATGTTGCGGAAGCACTGCTTGCACTGGGCGTCGAAATCGCCGGCGAGCGACTTGCCGTTATCGTCCACCGCGCCGGTATGCCCGGCGACCCAGATGGTCTTTCCAGCCCCCTCGGTGATGACGGCCGGCGAATAGGCGCGCTTGGCCTGCCAGGTGCCGCGAACGAATGACTTTTGCATGTGCTCCTCTTTTGCATGCGCCCCTCCCGCGTCATGCCCGGCCTCATGCCGGGCATCCACGTCTTGTCGCTCGAGAGATTAAAGACGTGGGTGGCCGGGACAAGCCCGGCCATGACGGCTTAGATTAAAGCGATGGATGCTCCAGATACCAATAGCGACGGCACCCTCCCCCTTGCCGGCATCCGCGTGCTCGAATTCTGCCATGCCATCATGGGGCCGAGCGCCGGACTGATCCTGGCCGATCTCGGCGCCGACGTGATCAAGGTCGAGCCGGTCGGCGGCGATACGACGCGCCGCCTGCCCGGCTTCGCCGCCGGATTCTTCGGCACCTTCAATCGCAACAAGCGGAGCCTCGCGCTCGATCTCAAAACCGACGAGGGCCGCGCGCTCCTTCACCGCCTGGTCGCCAGCGCGGACGTGGCGATCGAAAACTACGCGCCCGGCACCATGGACCGGCTCGGCTGCGGCTATGCCGATTTCGCCAAGACCAATCCGCGGCTCGTCTATTGCGCGCTCAAAGGCTTTTTGAGCGGCCCTTACGAGCATCGCCCGGCCCTCGACGAGGTGGTGCAGTTCATGGCCGGTCTCGCCTACATGACCGGCCCGCCCGGGCAGCCGCTGCGCGCCGGCACCTCGGTCGTCGACATCATGGGCGGCGCCTTCGCGGTGATCGCCATCCAGGCGGCTTTGCGCGAGCGCGAGCGCAGCGGACGCGGCCAGTTCATCAAATCCGCTTTGTTTGAAGCAACCGCTTTCCTGATGGCGCAGCACATGGCCGGCCAGGTGATCACCGGGCGGGCGCCGCCGCCGATGCCGGCGCGCGAAGGCGCCTGGGGGATCTACGAGCCTTTCGCGACGGCCGACAAGGAGCAAATCTTTGTCGGCGTCACCAGCAACGCGCAATGGCAGCGGTTCTGCGCGCATTTCGGGCGGGAGGACCTTTGGCAAAATCCCGCCTACAAGACCAACGAAGACCGCGTGCGCGAGCGCCCGACATTGCTGCCGATCGTTGCGCAGATCGTTGCGCAGCACACGCTTAAGGAGCTTGCCGCGTTGTTCGACCGTATCGATATTCCGTTCTCTCCCGTGTCCAAGCCCGGCGACCTGTTCGACGATCCGCAGCTCAACGCCGGCGGGCGGATGCTCGACATCGACTTTTTCAACGGCGTACACGCCAGGCTGCCGCGGCTGCCGGTCGAGATCGGCGATCACGATGTCGGATTGCGCCGCCAGCCGCCGGCGATCGGCGAACACAGCGCCGAAATTCTGGCCGGGCTCGGCCTCGACACATCCGAGATCAAGGAGCTTGCTCAGCGCGGAATTGTTGTACTGAGCGGCACGCGCTGACAATACTAGTGGAGCGGATTTGACATTCGCTACCACCTAGCCGCCAACTCTTGAAGCGAATGTCAAATCCAAAAGCTCCACTAGAACTTATACTTGCTAGTGGTCCCTTTGATTCTAACATTCGCATAAGAGCCTGCCGAACCCGGATGCGAATGTTAGAATCGGACCACGAGAAGGACGAACAGACATGAGCGATCTGCCTGCATCCGTGCGCATCAGCGAGGAAGGGCCGCGCGAGGGCTTCCAGTTCGAGAAGGGCTTTATCCCGACCGCGCGCAAGATCGAACTGATCGATGCGCTGGCCAAGACCGGCCTCGATCACATTCAGATCGTCTCCTTCGTCAATCCGAAACTGGTGCCGGGCATGGCCGACGCCGACGACGTCGTCGCCGGCATGACGCCGCAGCCGGGCGTCGCCTGCGCGGCGCTGTGGCTGAACGAAAAGGGTTTTGAGCGCGCGCTCCAGCACGACAACAGGCTGGCGCTGGTCGGCTCGATCCAGCTCTGCACCTCGGAGAAGTTTCTCAAACGCAATCAGAACCGCACGATGGAGCAGCAGCTTGCCGCGCAGCACACCATCGTCGAGATGTACAAGAAGAACGGCGTGCCGGTCGAGCGCGGCAGCCTGATGGCGGCGTTCGGCTGCAACTTCGAGGGCGATATTCCGGTCGCGCGCGTAGTGTCGCTGGTCGGGCAGATGCTCGACGTAGCGTCCGCACACGGCGTTACTCTGAAATATGTAAGCCTCGCGGACACGATGGCCTGGGCGACGCCGCTTTCCATCAAGCGCGTGGTCGGCGCGCTGCGCGACCGCTGGCCCGATCTCGATATCGCGCTGCACCTGCACGATACGCGCGGCATGGCGATCGCCAATGCCTATGCGGGGCTGGAAATGGGCGTCAGGCGGTTCGACGCGTCAGTGGCCGGGCTCGGCGGCTGCCCGTTTGCCGGCCACAAAGGCGCCGCCGGCAATGTCTGCACCGAGGATCTCGTCTTCATGTGCCACGAAATGGGCATCGAGACCGGCATCGATCTCGACGCGCTCATCGAGTGCGCGCGGCTCGCCGAGGACGTCGTCGGCCATTCCCTGCCAGGCGCGGTGATGAAGGGCGGGACGCTGGATCAATACCGGGCGTGAAGTTTTTCCGCTTCTTGAAGATGACGTCACGCTTCCAGGATCTTCCAGATCCCGTTCGTGGTCACCACGGCGCGCGTGCCGACGAACATTTTCGCCTGCATGAACACCAGCGAACGCGTGGCCCGCACCACTTCGGGATGCGACTCGACGAACTCGCCGAGCTTGACGCCGCCGACAAACTGAATGTTCAGCTCGATTGTGGCGTGCGACTTGGCGCCGCTGGCGGCGCGCGCGGTCATCGCCATCGACTGATCGGCGAGCGTCATCAGCATGCCGCCATGCAGATTGCCGGCGCGGTTGAGATGCTTCGGCGCGACGATGAAGCCGAAGCGCAGCCGATCGCCGTCCGCCCGCCGCCAGATCGGGCCGACGAGATCGCCAAACGCGGTGTGATTGAAGATTTCCTCCCAGCCGTGCGCGGCCGGATCGAAAGTCTCCGCTTGCGGTATCGCCGGCTTGTCGTTCACGCGGGCACCCCGATCGGCGCTTTATGCCGTGCGGCAAGGCGCGCCCGCAGATCCGGAATAAGCTTCTCGGCATTGGCGCCTGCGGCGAGCGCCCTGCTGTTGGCCGACAGCGTGCGCACGGCTTGCGTGTAAGCCACAACCTCGCTCGCCTCGCGCACGGCCTGCGGATAATCGGTCGCGAACACGAGCTGCGAAAACGCCAGTTCCTGCAGCCCGAACTGCACCCAATGCGCGCCCCATTCGGCCGCATGATCAGGGCCGGCCCAGCCGGCGATGTCGTAGAACAGCCGCTGATCGAGATAATGGTCGAACGGCTTTGGCGGCCGGCGGCCGTGACGCGCGAGCGCGGCAGTGCCCCATTTGTCGCGCTGCTGAAAGCCGCGAATGCGCCCGAGATAACGGCCGATGCCGCCGGCGAAATGGGAGAACTGAATGCGCAAGGTCGGCAAGTCGTCGAGCACGCCGGAATTGATGACGCGCACTGCCGCCGTCATCAGCGAGAACTCCCAGCCGAGCATGCGGCCGAGGTCGTCGGCGTCCATGCGGCCCCAGCGGATGACCCGCGGCAGCGGATGAATGAACACGTAAAGGTTCAGATCGGCGCACGCTTTCCAGAACGGGCGCAACGCCTCGGAGTCGAGCGGCTGATCCTGCAGCTCGGAGGCAATCACCACCCCGGGAAAGCCGAGATCGACGGCGCAGCGCTTGAGCTCGGCGGCGGCCTCGGCGCCCTTGAGCGCCGGCACGTGCGCCAGCCCGATGAAGCGGCCGGGATGCGCCTTTTCGGCCTCGCGCATGCGATCGTTGATCGTGCGGCAGACCGCCAGATCCGGCTGGTCGAAACCCGATCCGCAGGAGAGCACGCCGGCGTCGATGCCGGCAGCGTCCATGACGCGCACGTGCGCGGCGAGATCGGCGAGCAGCGGATTGAGCAAATAATGCGGATTGCCGTCGCGATCGAGGTCGACCGTCACTTTGCCGGCGTCGCCCTTGAGCAGGTCCGGCGGCGTGTAGTGTTGCTGGAAATCGATGAGCATTGGGTAGGATGTCACTCGTCATTCCGAAATGCCGCGACGCGGCAACTCCGAAATCCATATTCATGAACATTCGAGAAAAGCAATGCCGCGCTGACGCCGTGCCTCACATGATGGCGAACTCGGTATTGCGCCGGTCCGTCACCAGCATGGCGCCCGGATAGTGCGTAATGCAAAACTCGGGCTTGACCGCCATGATGACCGATTGCGGGGTGACGCCGCAGGCCCAGAACACCGGAATTTCGCCGTCGTGAATGGGCACCGCGTCGCCCCAATCGGGCTTGGCGATATCCGCAATCCCGATCGCTTCCGGCTTGGCGAGATGCACCGGGGCGCCGTGCACCGAGGGAAACCGCGTGGTGATCTGCACGGCGCGGATAGCGTCCAAGGGCGTCATCGGCCGCATGGAGACAACAAGCGGCCCGCGGAACGGGCCGGCCGGCGCCGTCTCGATCGACGTCCGGTACATCGGCACCGTGCAATTGCAGGTAAAGTGCCGCAGCTCGATGCCGTCCTCGAGCAAGGCCTGCTCGAATGAGAACGAGCAGCCGATGGCAAAGATAACCAGATCATCGCGCCACCAGCGCATCAGGTCGCCCGGCTCGTCGACCGCGACGCCGTCGCGCCATACCCGGTAGCGCGGCAGGTCCGTGCGGATATCGAGATCCGCGCCCAATTCCGGCAGGTTCCAATCGCCCGGCGCCGACACCCCGATCAACGGACAGGGTTTTGGATTGAGCCGGCAGAAGCGCAGAAAATCTTCGGCGAGCGCACGCGGCAGGATGGCGAGATTGGCCTGCACGAAACCGGGGGCGAGGCCCGACGTCGGCCCGGAATGCTCGCCGCGCCTGACGCGCAGCCGGGCGGCGAGCCCGCTCTGCGGCGCGGCGACATGATCTTCCGGTTGTTCTCGTCGCAAAGGTGCCGTGGCCATGTGGACTCCTTGATGGCGCGCTCGTCAATCGGTTCGGGCGCGCGAAGCTTATGCCTATTTTATCATCAAGGGGCCGCGGAAAAATACGGCTTGCGCGACGATCCAGCGCGCGGAAGTGCCGCCCCCATTCGGGCCGGCCCGCGCGGCGAATCTGGTTGAAACTAGCCGCAAGATCGCGTTTGCTAATGCGTCCAATGCTTGCCAGAGCCCGTTAAGGGCCAGGGACGACGCCAGCCTTTCAAGCCGGCGCAGCTTTTGCAGCAGCTGTGAAATCCAGAGGGAGACGCGCAATGTCCGAGAAGTGGAAAGAAGAAAAGTGGGCGGAGGATTTTTGGTACCGCGGCAAGGCCACTCGCCGCCGCATCGTCGGTTGGGGCGGCGGCGCTATCGGCGCCCTCATGCTGGTACCGGCACCCTGGCGCGAAGCGTTCGGCGCCGCCAAGCCCTACAAGATCGGTTCTGAGCAGCCCCTGTCCGGCCCCGGCGCGGCCGGCGGCAAGACCGCCCTGGTCGGCTTGCAGATGGCCGCCGACCGCATCAACAAGAACGGCGGCATCAACGGCCGTCCGGTCGAACTGGACGTCGTCGACGATCAAAGCTCGCCCGCGGTGGCGCGGCAGAAGACCGAGAAGATGGTGCAGGAGGACGAGATCGACGCCCATGTGGGCGGCTTTCTCTCCAACATCTGTCTCGCCTGCATGCCGGTCTGGGAGGATGCGAAAATCGTCAACATGATCAGCGTGTGCCTCGACACCACGCTGACCACCACCCACTGCAATCGCGTCAGCTTCCGCGTTCACGACTACGCGCCGTCGCAAGCGGTCGCCTTCGGCCCCCTGCTCGTCAAGACCGGCAAGAAGTGGCACATCGCCTACTCGGATTATTCCTGGGGCCAGTCGACCCGCGACGCTTATGCGGCCGAGATCAAGAAGAACGGCGGCGAGGTCGTCGGCACGACGGGCATTCCGCTCGGCACCGCCGACATGACGCCGTTCCTGTCGAAGATTTCCGGCGATTTCGACGGGCTGTTCGGCATCTTCTTCGGCAAGGACGGCGTGACCATCGCCAATCAGGCCTACGATCTCGGCCTCACCAAGAAGTACAAATGGGCCGGCGACGGCGCCATTTGCGAATCGACCAACATGCCGGCGATCGGCAACAAGATTAACGGCTTCATCGGCATCAACCGCTACATCCCGGTGTTCCAGGGGCCGCTCAATACGCCTTACCTCCATGCCTTCTTTAACGAGGCCAAGGCGCGGCTCGCCAAAGTCGACCCATCCGGCCCCATGCCCGATCGCTACGTGCAATCGAACTACGAGGCGCTCAACGCCTTGAAGCAGGCCATGGAGGCGTCGAAGTTCGACAGCCGCGGAGACACCCCGAAGCTGATCGATGCCCTCGAAGGCATGGAAATGAAGGAAGGCTACGACTTTCCGCAGGGCGACAAGACCCTGCGCAAGGCCGACCATCAGGCATTCCTGCGCCAGTTCCTGTTCGAGATCGAGAACATGAATTACAAGCTGTTGGAAACGGTGCCCAAGGACAAAACCCTCGTTCCTCCGGCCTGCACGTTCTCTGCGTAAGTGCGCGCTGAAGCTTTGATCGATGCAAGCTCCCCTGCCTCCGGCGGGGGAGCTTCGTCATTGCCGCTGCTCAAGACCGAGCAATTGTGCGTCCGTTTCGGCGGCCTGGCGGCGCTTTCCGAAGTCAATTTTCAGATCGCCCGCGACGAAGTCCGCGCCGTCATCGGTCCCAATGGCGCGGGCAAAAGCACGTTCTTCAATTGCCTGACCGGCGTGCTGCGCCCCTCCAGCGGCCGCATCATCCTCAACGGCGAAGACATTACGGGGCTGCGTTCCAACCTGATTTCGCAGAAAGGCATCGCGCGCTCTTATCAGATCACCAACATCCTGCCCAATGCCACGGCGCTTGAGAATGTCCGCATCGCCGCGCAGTCGCGCCGGCACGCCTGGAATATGATCTCCCATCACGGAAGCTTCGCCGACATCAACGCCAAGGCCGAAGCCGCGCTGGCGTCGGTCGGCCTCCTTGGCAAGGCCTACGATCTCGCCGCCAACCTGTCGCACGGCGAGCAGCGCAATCTTGAAATCGGCATCGCGCTTGCCACCGAGCCGAAGCTGCTCTGCCTCGACGAACCGACCGCCGGCATGAGCGCGGCCGAAACCGGCGAGACCAAGGAGCTGATCCACCGCATCGGCAGGGACCTCGCCATCCTGATCGTCGAGCACGACATGGAAGTGGTGATGGAACTCTGCCATCGCATCACCGTACTGCATTACGGCCGCATCCTCGCCGAGGGGACGCCCAAGGAGATTCAGGAGAATCCGCGGGTGCAGGAGGTTTATCTCAAGACATGAGCGCCACCGCCCAAAGCAGCGCCGCTGCCGAAGGCGCCGAGCCGCTCGTGCGGGTCGAAGACGTGCACACCTATTACGGCAAGAGCCACATCTTGCACGGCGTGTCGCTCAAGGTCGGCCCGGGCGAAGTCGTCGGCCTTCTCGGGCGCAACGGCGTCGGCAAATCGACGACGTTGAAAACGATCATGGGCCTGGTGCAGCCAAGCCATGGCAGCGTGCTCTACAGCGGCAATGCCATTACCGGGCTGCCGCCGCACAAGCTGGCGCGCATGGGAATAGCCTACGTGCCGGAAGACCGCCGCATCTTCCGTCTGCTCACGGTCATGGAAAACCTGCGCACCGGCCTCGATCGCCGGGGCGTCACCGAGGACAGACGCAAGACGCT
>JASHVN010000593.1 GCA_030044555.1 Xanthobacteraceae bacterium
CGCTCGTGCACTACGCGTTGTTGCCGCTCGCCCTCGTATCGGTTTATCTGTCGTTTGTTAGTTTGTCTGTCGCGTGCAATCTTTGTGTCGATGCCGGGACTATGCTGCCTACCCGAACTGATGCTGGGTGCGGCGATCAAGCGGCACGAAAGGCTGCAATAGCAAAGGCCGTATCATGCCCAAATCCGTCGAACACATCCACTGGCCGGACGCGCCGGATATGTGGATGCCTTATGCGCCCGCGATCAAGGTCAGGGGCGGTACCACGGTCTATCTCGCCGGGGTCACTGCGGCGCCGGTCTATCACCATCATCCGCACCGGCCGGAGGAGTTCGACGCGATGCCGCACGACATGGCCGGGCAGGCAAGGGCGGCGCTGGAAAACCTCAAGCGCGGGCTTGAAGCCGTGGGCGCCACCTTTGCCGACGTGGTCACCGCCGATCGCTTCGTGACCGATCTTACCGATCAGGATGCGCTCAATCGCGTTTGGGCTGAGTACTTTCGCGACGCCAAGCCGGCGACGACAACCGTGCAGGTGGTGCGGCTCGCCACCGACCCGCGCTGCCTCGTCGAGATCAATGCCGTTGCGGTGATCGATTAACTGGCGGGGGTGCCGACCCTCGCGCGGCTGTCAGCGGTTGGCCAGCCACAGCAGCGCGCTGAGCGCAATACTGACGATAATGCAGGTGACCAGCGGAAAATAAAATGTTGTGCCGCCGCGATGAAAAATAATATCGCCGGGAAGGCGGCCGAAGCCGATCCGTATCAACACCGGCCAGGCGATTCCGGCGACGACAAGCAAAAGCCCAAGCCCGATCAATAGACGCTGCATATCCATTAGACGCCGCATATCCATCGCCGCCCTGGCTGCGCAGGTGGGTTGGTCCGCGCCGGCGATCAAGGCCTGCGATGAGGCGCTTGACGGCGGCAAGCGTTCGCCTGCTCATATGGCCTTCTGGATGGCGTTAGCCGAGTGGAGGGCCCCATGAGTGAACTTGCCTATCGAACGGCGCTGATCGTCGGCGTCGGAGCGGGGCTGTCCGCTTCGCTGGCGCGGACTTTCAAAAAGGCCGGCTTGAGTGTTGCGCTTGCCGCGCGGCGGGGCGGCGAACTCGCGGTACTCGCCGCGGAAACCGGTAGCAAGGCCTTCACCTGCGATGCAGCAAAGCGGGCCGAGGTCGCAACGCTTTTCACCGACGTCGAGGCGGCGCTGGGTGCCGCACCCGATGTGGTCGTTTACAATGCGAGCTATCGCACGCGCGGACCTTTTGTCGAGCTTGATCCCGACGAAGTCGCCAAATCTGTCACGGTCAGCGCGTTTGGCGGCTTTCTGGTGGCGCAGGAGGCGGTCAAGCGGATGCTGCCGCACCGCCACGGCGCGATCCTGTTCACCGGCGCCTCAGCAAGCGTCAAGGGCTATGCGCAATCGGCCCCGTTCGCCATGGGCAAGTTCGCGCTGCGCGGTCTGGCGCAAAGCATGGCGCGAGAGCTTTGCCCGCAGGGCATCCACGTTGCTCACGTCGTGATTGACGGCGGCATCCGCAGCGCCCGCCGCCCCGATCCGTCCGACCGCCCCGACAGCACGCTCGATCCCGATGCCATCGCGCAAACCTATCTCGATCTGCTGCGCCAGGATCGGAGCGCCTGGGCCTGGGAGATCGAACTGCGGCCGTGGGTCGAGCGGTTTTGAATCTGCCGCAATCGATCGCCTATAATCGCGCCATGCCGGGAATCATTGCCAGATGCGCGCTCGTCGCGATCGCGCTTGTCGCCGCGACCAGCGCCGATGCGCAGCGCCACCGCAGACGCGAGCCGCGGGAGGTCGAGCGCACGCCACCGGTGTCTGTCGACAAGCGAGACAGCGTCGTCAATGCTCCAGGCCCGTTCGCCGGCCGGCCCTATTGGCTGGTGCTCGCGCAGTGCGGCGGCATCTATTTCAAGCTCAATACGCTCTACACTGACGCTGCGGTACACGCCCGCGTGGTCAAACCCGATCCGCACGCCAATGCCGAGTTCACCAAGAAACTCAATCAAGCCATTAACATCGCGACGACCTATTTTGGCGCCGCTGAGACCTTTCTGCGCACCGACCGCGGTCTCGAACGTGACAATGCGATCCTCACCTATGACGGGCAATCGCGGGCGGCCGGCGAGCGCGTCACGACAATCGATGCAGGGATCGCCGCGGCGAAGGCCTGCCCGGCGCTTTATCAGGCTTGCCAAACGGCATACCCCAAAGCGTGCAGTGCCACGCTTACACCTGCGGGCTAGAGCGGGACGAGTTTTCTTTGAATCGTTGTCCCGCTCTAGCTTATTGTTGGAGCATGATCTTTCCGAAAACCGGTATCCACTTTTCGGGATCATGCTCTGAAGGGCGGCGGCTCACTCAATTGACCAGCGTATAGAAGCGCTCGTCGTAGAGAGCGCCGCGGATCGGAGTGAGCTTTTCGCGAAAAGCGCGCGTGTGCTCCGCCATGGCGTGGGCGTCGGCAGCCTTTCGATCGGTCCATTCCTCGACCACCGTGAAGTGATTGGTGCGGTTCGCCT
>JASHVN010000594.1 GCA_030044555.1 Xanthobacteraceae bacterium
CCAAGCGTGTTCTCAGTATACCAGCTTGCGAACCCGGTTCGTTGGCCGGCCACGTCGTCGAAGGCTTCGTTGCGCAAACCCACGTAGTCCCTGTCGGTGACCTGATACATGATGTAGAGAGTCGACGAGTATACTCCGGCCGTACATTGCGTTTCCGGTGCTGGGCAAAGCGCGGGATTCGCGCCTGGGATCGTCGACACCGTCGGCACGTTGATTTGGTACTCGTAGTAATCCTCCGTCGCCACCCACAGCCGGTCGGTAACTTTGTGGTACCACACGAACTCGTATAAATTTACGTTGTTGAAGCCGAACGTCGCATTGTTCGTGCCATTGGCGCAAACATAAACATTATCCCACGAAGTGTCGGAATTCCATTGAAGACAGGCCGTCACCGTCGGTTTCGCATCAGGTTCCCAGGGCGCAACGTCGTTGCCGGCGTTGAGGCCAACCTGCACCATCCAGTTTCTGGTCAGCCGCGTTGACCAGACGGCGCCAAACTGGGTGAACGGATCGTAGGTGTACTGCAGTGAATGCGTATCGAAGACGCTCTGATAGTCGAGATCGGCCTCGATATCGGGCAACGTGGTATAACGGCCGAACCGCAGGTCGCTGCCCTGGCCGACCCAGGGAATGTAGATATCGCCGTAGAAGTTCGCCGGGGTACCGCTATATAGGTCATTGTGCTTTGTCAGCGCGTCACTAAATATGCCCTCCATTGTGACTTCCCGGTAATCGGTGCCGTACATGCCGACGACGCGGAAGCCCCAGTCGATATGGTCAAATTGCGTTGTGTCCGGAAGGCGCTCGACGTAAATCACCGCTTGGTTGAGTTCAGCTGTGTTCGAGTTGAAGTCATAGCCGGCTGGAGCGTTACCGTTCACGCCGTGTGACGTGCTGAGGTTAGCTCCGGCGTCGACCCAGCCCCAGACCTCGATATGATTGTCCTTCATGAAATCGCCGATCGGCGTGCCGCTCAATGCCTTCATCAGAGTGCCGCCGTCGGAATTCGGCGTTGAGCCGCCAAGCGACGGCGTGCCGTTAAACGGCCAGTCGGTCCAGGGCCAGGGCGGCGAGTTCATCGGCGCTGGCGGAAATGGCGGGGGAAGTCGACCTGACGGCGCCGCCGCAGTTTGGGCCGCCGGCGCGGGCGGCGGCGGGTTGAATTCATCGGCATAGGCGTTGAACAACCTTGCGAAGAAACCCGGATCGAGTTTCTTCCGGCATTCAACATAGCCGGATGAGCCAGGCTTAAAACCTTGGGCTTTGCACTTGGCGTCATTGTTAGGCTGCACAGCGGAGGCTTGCGCTGGAACCGGAGGATCCTTGACTGCCATATCGGCGGCAATCGCTGAGGAAGAAACCAGGCTGGCAGCGACGACAGATAAACCGAATTTCGATACGATCACGACTTGCTCCCCAATTATCGGCTGCCGAAAAGGTATGCAGGCAGCACAAACAATCGGCGAGATTAGGAAGAATATTTTTGGCGATTGCTATTAGGTTCGGCATAAGTGTTTTTCATTTTCAGCCGAGCCGTTGCGATTGTGATACACACAAAAGATGCGGTCTGTTTTTATGCGAGACATATAAGCACATGAGAAAATTATGAGCAGCAGAGACAAAAGGTTAGAGAAGATAAATAGCCTGCGCTGGACGCTGTCAGACAGCGGCCGCGATAGAAAATAGAAAAAATAATATCATTATAGTAGCATTGCAGCGATCGGCGCCGCGCCGGCGTCTTGTACTCGACATCTTGCGCTCGACGTCTCGTACTTTCCCTTGTCCGGCGACCACGAATGAAAATTCCAGGGAACTGAAGCTCGGGTCGATGGCGATTCAAAAGAAGAACCGCCGCGGCGCCTCCCGACCAGTGCGATCTAAATCCCCCCGGATCCAGTCGCATAGAACGGAAAGACTTGGCCGCGGCGGCAATTAGCGACCGGTTCAAGCACGAGGGACGTTTACCGGGCTACCCCCTGCCTTTCACCAGTCAGCGAGAAGATAGTCTTAAGTGCATAAAAATTCGAGGTGAGCTGGGTTCTTTGTTCATAAAGGCCGTATCAATGCTCGTCGGCCAGCGGCGGCACGAACCGCCGCGACAAAATCCTCTCCAAATCAAGGCGCTAATGCTCACGTCTCACGGTACCAGGGCAAGAGGCGTTGCCGGACGCGCATAAATATCGCGTCGAACAACAGCCCGAGCAGACTGATGGCCACGATACCGACGTAAACGACGTCGATCGCGAAAACCTGTTCTGCGTCCAGAATCCGATACCCTAGCCCGCTGTGCGCCGCGATCATCTCGGCGGCAATGAGAACGATGAAGCTGATGCCGAGGCTCACGCGCAAGCCGGAGAAAATATGCGGCAGAGCGGCAGGCAGGATGATCTCGCGGAACATATCGAGGCGTCTGGTCGCGCCCAGCGTCCTTGCCGCCATCAGGACAACCGGGTCGACGCCGCGTACGCCGAAGTACGTGTTAATGACGACGGGAAAGAACGTCGAATAGGCGATGAGCATGATCTTCTCGAAATCGCCCACACCAAGATAGACGATCGCGAGCGGCAGCAGCGCGATCGGAGAAACGGGTCGCAGGGCCTGGATGATCGGGTCAAGAAGATCGAAGACCAGCGCGCTGCGGCCGGTGACAACCCCGACCAGAATTCCCGCAACGACACCTGCAAAGTAGCCGGCGAACAGCCGGTAAAGGCTCACGCCAGTGTCGGCGAGAAGCTGGCCGGAAAGCAACAGCGACCATGCCGTCTTCAGCACCGTATGAAGCGGCGGAAGATAGTAGGAATCCACCAGCCCCGTGTCGCTGGCGACTTCCCAGAGTACGAGCAGCAACAACGGCACCACCCACCGCCGAAATCTGCGCGGTGGAAATAGCGGCGGCCGGCGCCGGCTCTTCTGCGCGAGGCTATTGGCCAAGGACTGCGCGGCGGGCATTTTCGACGAGCTTCATGAGCGTCAGATATTTGTCGAGGTCAATCGGCTGATCGATGCCCTGGCCCTTCATCATCTCGTTGTCGAGAGCAACCGATTGGGGATCGGGCGCGAGCGTCGGATCCCATTTTTCAAGGTAGAATCCCTTCACCACCACGGGATCGGTGATTTTGAGCTCTTTCGCCGTCACCTCCTTTGCCTTGTCAGGATTATCGACGATCCATTTCACCGCGGCGATGTAGGCTTTGAGAAAATTCTCCAGTACGGTCGGGTTGCGGTCGGCGAAGTCGCTGTTAACAACAAGAAAGCCGGGGCTGTAATGATCGAACGGCGGCGCGCCAAGCGTCCAGCCGAGGAGATGGCCGATTTGATCATGGATCGCGCGTGCCGCGAAATCGGTGCCGACGCAAATCGCGTCGACACGGCCCGCCTTGAGCGCCGGCACCTGCTGGGGCAGCGGTATCTGGATAAAGTTGATCTTGCTGATGTCGACGCGCTCGCGCGCAAGCCGCGTCGTGAGGCCGAGGTAGAACAGGCTGTGAAGACTTATGACCGCGACATTCTTGCCTTCGAGGTCCTTCCAAGTTTTGATCTTGTCGCTGGCAACGACACCCTGGAACGGATGCGCGGCATCCGCCGAGGAACCGAGCGGGCACAAGAGCCTGATCTTGTTCGGAATGAGGCTCCGCTTGACCGCGAGCAGCGCAAGAACGCCCGCAACGGTGGCGATGTCGCAATCGCCCGCGCCAGCGAATTCCGCGGTCTGCGTGCCACCGACGATCGGTACCGGCTTCAGTTCGATGCCATAGCGTTTATCGAAACCGTTTTGCTGCGCCACCCAGAACGGCAGCCAATCCTGCAGCGGCACGTTGACAAAGCGCACCGCTGACAATTTGTCTTGCGCCTGTACGCGCGATGCAAGCGTCGCCGTCGCCAGCATCGACAATACGGTGCGGCGCGGCAGAGCGCGGCCGGGGCGGCGCGGCTCAAGCGCCATGGCCGCGCGGTGAGTCGACTTCCGAATAGACGGCATCTTGCATCTCCTTGATGATCTGTTTCATTTCTTCGCTGGGGTCCTCGACATCACGCGGACGCGGCAGATCAATCGCAATTTCCTTTTTGATCCGTCCCGGACGTCGCGTCATGCAGAGGACGCGATCACCGAGATAGAGCGCCTCCTGCAGATTGTGGGTGACGAAGATGATCGTCATTTCGGTGAGCTGCCAGATGCGCACGAGCTCCTGCTGCAAAGCGCGCCGGGTCAAGGCGTCGAGTGCACCGAACGGCTCATCCATCAGCAGCACCCTCGGCTTGACCGCAAGCGCCCGCGCGATGGCGACGCGCTGGCGCATGCCGCCGCTGAGTTGATACGGCCAATAATGGGCAAACTCGGTAAGCCCCACGAGCGCCAGGTGCTCTTCGACCTGACGTCGGTATTCGGAGCCGGTCGCGGCGCGCAGCATGCGCAGCCCAAAGCCGACATTGTCGAAGACATTCATCCATAAAAACAGGGCGTACTCCTGAAAAACCAGACCACGCTCGACGTCCGGGCCACGCACCGGCTGGCCGCCGAACAGAATTTCGCCCGCGGTCGGCCAGTTGTGGCCGGCTATCGACATCAGCATGCTCGATTTGCCGCAGCCGCTCGGCCCGATGATGCAGAGAAACTCGTGTTCGCGAACCGAGAACTCAATTCCCTCGTAGGCGTGCAACGTGCCGAACGTCAGCCCGAGATTGCTGACTTTGAGGATTTCACCGTGAGCCTCAGGCGCGCACGATTTCCGCGCCGCAACGATCGGGGTGGAAGCAGCTGGAACATTGTTGGTCGCCGCTAAATTTTCGCCTGTCGTTTGCCCCGGCAAACTCATCACACGTTTCCTTCCCCGCTTCGCGTGAAATCACTGCGCGACGACAATCGCCATCCCGGTGATCCATTCGGGGATCAGGTGATAGAACCGCAATTCGGGGCGCGGACTGCCGATCTTGTGCGCCGCCGCAGCCGCCGCCACCCAGGTGCGCACCTCGTGCGCTCCGAAGCCCGCCACGCGATCGATTTCGGCATCGGTCATGCGGTCAAAATCCTCGAGTTCGCAATCAATAAAACTGTGCAGGAAGTCGCGATCCCATTGTTCGCTCGGCGGCAAGCACGGGCCTTTGCCGACAATGAGATCGCGCGCGGCGTCGATGACGCGGCTCTCCCGCGCATCCAGCTCGTCTTGACTGGGTGTGTGTCTTACGATGAGCCGACGCGCCACCTCCGGCGGGCTCTTCTCCAGTCGCGGGGTTGGCGGATCATGCGACAGGCCGCCGGAACCGACGACGCTGATGCGCAGGTCCTTGCCGGCGAGAAATTCGCCGACGGCATCACCGAACCGCCGCACGCGCCGGAACGACGGCCGCGGATCGGCGGCGCAATTGACGAAAATTGGCAGCACGTCATAGCGCGCCAGCGCGCCGGTGAGTTTCAGGAGCGGGATAGTGATGCCGTGATCTACTTTCATCTGATGCGAGATTGCGACGTCGAAATCGCGCGACTGCAGAAAGCGCACGCAGTCCGTCGCCAGCGCGCGCGGCACTCGCAGCGGTCCACTTTGCAGGTGCCAGTCTTTCGATCCTTCGGCGGCGGTGCCGATGCAGAACGACGGCATCAGCTCATAGAAGAAACCGTTGAAATGATCGGGCCCGAACACGACGACCAGATCAGGATTAAAGGAATGCAGCGCGGCGCAGGTGCTGTCGAGCTCCTTGAAGAATTGCGCTTGCACGTTCTCTCCGGATTCTTCGATGCCGGTGACCATCAACGGGCTGTGCGAGCAGCAGATAAGCTGGATGGCCATTCTTTCCTTCCCCCTACACGCGCGTGTCGCTCAGATTCCCTGCCGCGAACATTTCTTCTATCGTGACTGGTCTTACGGCCAGACCCTGCTCAAAAGAATAACGGGCCATGGTGGAAAGCGCCTTGCGGTTTTCCGTCACGCCATAGGACCAAAAATCGCTGCCCATCACCGCTTGCGTTGCTTCGTATTCGACATTGAGCCACGGTAGCCCGATTTTGAGTGCGGTCATCTCGCAGAATTCCGCATCGGCGAGCCGTTTCGCCTGCAGAAACGCCTTGTAGAGGCTTGCCGGCAGCCAGGGATGCTTCTCCGCCAAGTGGCGCCTTATTCCGAGGGCGTGCATGATGGGAAAAATACCCCACTTCCGGTAATATTCCCGCTCCACCACGCGATAATCCGGAAACAACCGCCGCACCTTGGGATGGCCTTCGGCGAAGCAAGGTGGAATCCGTGCTGACATGACGCCGTCAAGCTCGCCCGCAGCGAGCATCGCATCGAGTGTCGTGTCATTGCGCGAGACAAGTGGAAAGCCGTCGGGCAGGTTGAGCGGAAACTTATCGCGGCGGCCGGGCTTGGTGAGGCCGGCCTGCACCCAGTCGATGTCCCTGGCGGCGATGTCGCATTCATCCTGCAGATAGCCGCGAAACCAGAGCACGGCCGACATTTGATATTCGGGGATGCCGATGCGCTTGCCGCGCAGGTCGGCCGGGCCGTCGATGCCGCGATCGGTGCGAATATAGGCGACCGAATGGCGAAACATGCGCGACAGAAAAATCGGGATGGCGACGTACGGCGTCACCCCGCGCGACAGTGCGATCAGGTAGGGGCTGAAGCCGATCTCGGCGACGTCGAACTCGTCATGAAAGAAGGCGCGCTCAAACACCTCCTCGACCGGCATGGTCAGATAATTGACGTCGCAGCCTTCCACCCGCACGCGTCCGTCCATCAGCGCGCGCACGCGATCGTAATCCCAAGTCGCAATGGTGATCGGCAGTCGGCTCATAGCTCTCTGATTGTTGCTAATGGCGGCGATTAGGGTTGGTCAGCACAAGACATTCCATTGAGCTGCGACCGGGCGGTGTCTTGATCCCGGCGCGCAATTCCTGCTTAATTCGCGCGAGCAAAAGGCCCGCGAGAACGTTGGACATAGGATGATCGAAAATATCGAACTTGAAAAGTGCACGAGCTGCGGAATCTGCGACGACGTCTGCCCGGCCGACGTGATCCACATGGAGCCGGCACCGATCCAAGCCCCGATTAACGGCCTCACTCGGACGAAACTGCTGCCGGTGATCAAATTCCGCGAGCATTGCATCACATGTTTTAGTTGTGAGATCTTCTGTCCCGAGCAGATCGTCGACGTACATCCGTCGGTGAAAAACCGCCCGCGGCCGTGGTGATTTAGCCATGGCCAAGCTGCAGGGGACATTGCTCGAAACCGACGTGCTCGTGGTCGGCGGCGGCGCCGGCGGCATGATTGCCGCGCTTGGCGCCAAGCGTCAGGGGCCTCAGGGCACCAAGGTCGCAATCGCCGATTCGTGGATGATCGGCCGCACCGGTCACACCGCGTTCTCCAATGCCTGGATGATCGTCGCCCATCCGGACGACGACATCGACGGCATCACCCGCGAAATCGTCGCCGGCAATGACGGTATCGCTGATCAGCTGCTGGTGCGCGAATCGCTGAAGAATTCGTTTGAGCGGATCGGCGACTTCGAAGCGATCGGAATGAAATTCCCGCGCGATGCCGACGGCAAACACACGCGCCGCCCGACGCGCGGTCTTGATCTGGCGCGGGTGATGTGCCCGGACGGCGGCGGTCTCGAATTCTGTTGGCGCCTGCGGCTTGCGCTCGTCGAGCACGGCGTGAGCCTGCTCGACCGGCTATTCGTCACCGGACTGCTCGGCGGAGCGTCGGGGCGCATCGTCGGCGCAACCGCTATCCATACTCGGACCGGCGCCTTTTACGTCATCCAAGCCCGCGCCACGATCGTCGCGACGAACGCCATCACTTTCCGCTCCGGGTTCGTTCGCGACATTACCGGCACCGGCACGCTGCTTGCGCATCGCGCCGGCGCCACGTTGCGCAATGCGGAATTCAGTTACGTGCGGCCGGGGACGCCGAAGTTTTACTTTGAAGGCATCACATTTGCGATCCAGGAGGGGGCTCGCTTCACCAACTCCAAGGGCGAAGCCTTCATGCGTGCCTACGAGCCGGAATGGGCGGACGAGGCCGACGTGCCGCGCATCGCACGCGCCATGGCGGCAGAAAAGATGAAGGGGAACGATCCGCTCTATCTCGACATGTCGCCGATCCCCGAAGATATCCGGGAGCACTTTATCCACAGCAAGGTCAAGTGGATGGACAATTTCTTCCGCAAGCTTGGCTCCGAAGCCAACACCGATATGTTCGGGAAGACGCCGTATTACGCGCTCAACCAGATGACCAAAATGGCGATTGCGACGGGGCCGGACTGCCGCTCCGACGTGCCCGGCCTCCTCGCTGCCGGATTGGCGCAGGCGGGCTGCGCCAATCACTTCGCCGGTTTCCACATCGGGCTGGGCATCGGCAACGGATGGATTTCAGGCCGCAGCGCCGTGGAGGATCTGGAAAGTCTTCCCGCGCCGAAGCTCAATCTTACCGAGATCGACGCCCTGCACGAGGACGCGCTGCGACCCGTAAAGCCTGCGGCCAAGGAAGAATCGGATCGCATCCTGCGCGACCTGCAGGGCATCATGTTTGCTTACGACATCGGCATTCTCAAACATGCCGATCGCCTGCAGGCGGCTTGCCGCAAGGTCGAACGCCTCAGCGAGGAATTTGGCGGGACCGCCGCGCCGCACGTCCACGAACTTGTGCGCCTAAAGGAGACCGAGGCGATGCTGCTCGCCGCGCGCTTTATCCTGGGAGCCTCGCTCTATCGCACGGAATCTCGGTTGAGCCATTTCCGAGAGGATTTCACCGTGCGCGACGATGCCCATTGGCTGGCATGGGTCGATATTGCGTCCGGTTGCGGAGCGGACGCTCCGCGCTTTCGGAAAACCCCGATTCCGACGCCGTTGTTTCCGGTGCCGGAGAGCGCGGTACGCCCGAACCGACTCAAGCAGCGCGCAGCCGCCTTGGGCGGCGTGTAAAGTCTCTCCAGGACACAGACATCTGTGAAGTTGCATGGAATAAAATTGCACGCCGAGACACAGACTGGAGGCTGAACGGAGGTAAGCGTGGACAGCGCACAAAGGTCGCTGATCGTCCACGCGTTGATGCTGCGCATGCTGGTCAGCAGCGAAAGAACAGAAACCCGCTCTTCGCCGCCGCGGCACAAAGCAGCATGGACGACTTTTTAGGCCGTCTGGCGCCCGATCCAACAAATGAGTGTTTTATCGAGGCGCGCGACCAATTTATGGCGACCCTCGACACCAGGGCTGATCTTTTTGCGGGCCAGCAACCTCAAGGGCCGCCGTCACTACGGTCGCTTTTTGCTTCGGCTCTTGGATGATCGAGCGCCGCAAGCGCCGGGTGAGTTTGAATAGGCCATGGGCTCCCTACATATCTCTCACTTAGTTGATCGATCCGCCGCGGTGTTACGGTCCCACTCTCACTCAACTACCAGCTCGACGACAACGTGTTGATCATCGTTAGCGTCGTCTCCCAGTGCAACCTCGCAGATTTCCAGCGCCTCATCGAGGCCACCTGCAGCGCTGGCGTTACCAGTCGTTTGTAATCTCTCCAAAATCTCTTTTGTTTGTTTCAGGGCGACGTAGTAGAGGGCACACTTGCGCCTGATGTCCATTTTCACCAACCGGTTTTTCGCGCCCCACGTGGGTTGATCTGTAATTAGTGACAGCGAAAACCGGCTGAAAATTGGCTCTCGCGACGTTTTTTTGAGAAGAGCACCGCCGCGCTGCGCACGGCTACATAAACGAAAATTTATTCTATGGCTCGCTGGCGCCGCTGCAGTTCGGCCGACCAAGAGCGATAGTTGGATCGCCACAGTTCATCTCGTAGTTCACCTTTTGAGCGAATACGAAAAAGACAGTGAGCCCCGCGACTAAACCAACGAAAATTAAAGCCCGCCGCATTCAGGCGCACCGGACTCAACGCCACCCCGAGCGCAGGCTTAAAGGGTTTTTCCTTACGGCTGGATTGCTGGCCCATTACATTTGATGCCCGTTTGTCGCGAAGTTATACGCTGAGCCGTCAGTCGGATGATCTGCACGGCCCTCGGCGCGCAGCGCTTATCTAGCGTCGATACTCGCCGAAGCATCCGAAAGAGCCGCCGACCGCTGCGCGATATGACGAGCCCGAGAACACAGCCGTTCGCGAGGCCGGCGACAAAAAGCCCGTGCGGCATAGTGACAATCCCCCGATCGCATGTAAGCGTTTGCCCACACGCGCTCAGGAAGGCGCAAAGCTTCACGGCCCGGCAGCGGCAACTGCGTGGGCCGTTTCGATTCTAGCCTTGCGTGTTGTCGATATACAACCGTGCCGCCGCGCTACGCCTTGCGTCGATGCCGATCGTCCACCATGTAGTTGCGGTCGTCGGAGGGGCTCTCATGACAGATGGCACACCGCAGCGCGCCGTGCACGAGCCGTGGTTCACCGTTTTGGCTTGGGCATTTGTCTTGCTACTTCTCCTCGCGGGAGGATTGATAAGCTGGTTCTTGGTTCCGAGACCCCATACTTTTGATGACGGACTAAAGCTCCTGACTACCGCTATCGGAATCCCTTCCTTTGTCGCCATCGCTTTTTATGGGCGACTGTCCATTGAACTGACCGGAGTGTTGCTCGCTGTAATTCTGGGATTCGTCTTCGGGTCCATTCTTCACTGAGAACGGTGAACTTGATTACGTGATTACGGTGACAGTGCACTCAATTGACGCATAGTGCTGTGATCGCCGATTAAATTAAGTGCACTGTCACCGTAATTTTGTCACCGTAATTTTACGTCACCGTAATTTTACGGCTGAGTATCAGGAACAGCTTATTTCTTCTGCCAATCTTGACGGGGTACCGTGCAGCTTTCGTAAAGTTTCGAGAAAAAGGGCTCCAGAGCCTGCGCAGGCGAATCCCCGGGTGAGTAGAAGCCTGATTCTATCACCTCCTCGACGAGGCACTCGCCATCATGGGCTTGGGAATATCTTACATACCCTGGAGGCGTCGGTGCGTAGAGCAAACCGCCCTTTAGATTATCCATTCCGATTATCCATCTGTAAGGAGGATCAATACCCAAACGTTGGAGAAAATTTCCGTAGTCGACTAGAGTCACGCGTATGTCGGCCTCGGCATAAACAGGCACGATGTTAGCCTCGGCGGGGCGCACTCTCAGCCAAAAGCCATCGATCGACCAAATCTCACCGTTGGTGAATGCAAATACAACGGCGATGGCGGTAGTACGCTCACTGAGCATCGCATACAGCCCGAAGCCGTCTGAGCCATACAAATAATCGAGTCCACTCCAGCCCCGACTGACCGGCAAGACCAGTGGCGTCTTCATATTC
>JASHVN010000595.1 GCA_030044555.1 Xanthobacteraceae bacterium
TCGTCCCCTTCGAGTACGCAAGAATGGGATTGATATCGAGCAGATCCTAACAGCGGCCGAGATGCCGATTACCTGCAGGACGGCTCCTTTATCCTTATCTTGGACCTCGGAGCCACCTACAGATACCGTGGACGCCCCTCCTAAGCTTGGTATGAGGTTGCAGCGCGAAGAGGAGCGTCAGGTGCTAGACTAGTGTGGTGGATTTGAAGTTCGTAAGATCCGGCGGCAAACTCGAGTAGGAACTTCAAATCCAAAAAACCACACTAGAATCATTAAATTGCTAGTGTCCCTTTGATTCCGAAGTTCGCATCAAAGCAGCCGCCAGCACATGCGAACTTCGGAATCGGGACACTAGTGCAATCAAGGCGCTCAGCACACGCCTCTTTACTTGACCAGGATCTGCTTGGGGAGCATTGCGTGCACGCCTTTCACGTTGTTCACCGTCTGGGTGACGTGAAGATCACAGGCGAAACTGCACAAATTATAAGCCTCGTCCTTGTGGACTCCGGTCATGTCAATGATCCATGCGATCATATCCTTCAGTCCTTGTTTGGCGGCGGCGTCGAGATCGGGATCGAGACCGAAGGTGATATAATGAGTTGCCGTCTCTGCCCGCGGCATCTTCCAGGCCAGCCCCTTGCGCACCGCAAACTCGAACGTGCCTGCGAGAGACGTCTCGATAGCCGTACCGTCAACCTCGCCATCGCCCTGGGCGGCGTGCCCGTCGCCGGTCGAGAACAAAGCGCCTTCGTTCCACACCGGCAGATAGATGGTGCTGCCCGCCGTTAGTTCCTTGCAGTCGAGATTACCGCCGAATTCGCGCGGCTCCTTACTGTTCTGGCGACCAAAGATTGCCGCGGGGGCGACCGCGAGCTGGCCGAAGAAGGGTGCCAGCGGGACCTTGAAACCCGAGGGCATGATAGCGTTGTTGGACTCGAGATCGAGCGCGACGTGCGTGAGCCGGGTGTAGGGGAAGTCTTCGGGGATCGTCCCCATGTAGCCGCGGAAGATGTTCCAGCCCCAGTTCTGGCGCAGCTCGATGTCGAGGATCCGCACCTCCAGGACATCGCCGATCGCCGCTTCGCGGACATAGATCGGCCCGGTGAAGATGTGGTTGCCCGAGCCCTTCTTGACCTTGCCGAGGACTTCGACGAGGTCGGGAAGGAGATCAAAGCCGCTGTCCTCCGGCGGCAGCCAGTCCGGTCCACCGGTGATGCACTCGATCCGTACGCGCTCACCTGAATCGATGGTGAGCACCGGCGAAATGGCGGCGTCGAGGTAGCCCCAGTGAACCGTCTCCGGGGTGGCCCGGAGCAGCTTGGTTTCCATGTTTGGCCGCGTGATCGTCAACGTCTCAGCTCCTTCCCCGATGCTCTTCTCCACCCGGCCTCAGCTGCCTGGGATGATCCCAGGTTTCATGTTGATGCAGTACTCGGCGATGTCGCCGGCGCGCGTGAACCAGACCTCGTCGGCGTGCTTATGCTCGACGCAATGCCTGATCGCCTTGCGCAACGGCCGAAGGCGCATCGGTTGGCCGAGGATGTAACCGTGGAGCGCAATCGAGCAGACAAGCGGCTGCTCTTCCGACGCCTGCAGCAACTCCTCGAACTGGTCGACCACCATGTCGGCAAAGTCGTGCCCGGTATGATGGCGAACGCCTAAGGTACCAGCGTCGTTAAGCTCCATCGGGTAAGGCACCGACAGAATCGGGCCGGAACGGGTTTTCATCCAAATCGGCTGGTCGTCCACCGGCCAATCGAGGAAGTGAGTAAAACCCTCCTCCTTCAGGAGATCCGGCGTGACTGCGGTCTCGGCGGCACCAGCGCCCATCCATCCGGTCGGCCGCACACCGATATATTTGGTGATGACCTCGACGCACTCTTTAATGTGGCGCCGCTCGTCGTCTTCCCAAAGTCCCTGTAGGGTCTCGGCGTTGGTACGGCCATGTCCGAGGACGTCATCGCCGCGCTGCTTGATCTTCTCGATGATCTCCGGATATTCGTAGCAAACTGCCGAGTTCAGTAAGATCGACGCCGGCAGCTTCAACTCGTCGAGCATCTCAAAGAAGCGGAAGTTGCCGACGCGATTGCCGTAATCGAGCCACGCCCAGTTGCGCGTGGTCGGTGCACCGCCGAAGCCGCTCTGCGGATCGAGCCGACGTCCCGCCCCGAACGCGAAGTGCTCGATGTTCAGGGCGACGAAAAACGCCAGCCGCTTGCCACCCGGCCAGGAATAATTCTGCCGCTTGGTGATCGGGATGTAATCGTAGCGCTTGTGATGCGGCAGCTTGAGCATTGCTTGAGTTCCTAATTGACCGCGTGACCGGTGGACGAGAGGCCACCGGACTCATCCGATGGCCTCTTGGTAGTAGCGCAGATCGCAGTATTTCATCGGGTCCGTCAGGGGCCGCGCACCGCTGCCATACCGGCTGCGTAGCCCGAGGACGCACTTCATGCCCTGAAGGTTTATGGCACAGTCGCGGAAGAAACCATCCGCGGGGCTCAGCAGCTCGGCGTAGCTCGCCGCAGCCACCGCCTGCGGCATCTGCGGCAGATTCCGCATCAATATACGAATCGCCTCCTCGCGGCGCAGCGGTTCGTAGAGCCAGGCGATAGCTTCGCGATAACCGCGAATGAAGGCAACGACCTGCCCTTCGTTGCGCTGAGCCCACGGCCGCCGTGCCGCGGCGACGTTGCCCTGGTAAGGCCCGAGCACCGCCGTCGCCTTGACCAGCTCCGTCAGCCCGTACTCCTTGGCGAGGATGTTATAAGGCGCCGACAGTAGCGTGCCGTCCTCGTTGCGTTCGCAGAGGCTGTTAAAGCGTTGCACCATCCCGCCAACCCGGCGGACGTCGTAGTCGCCACGTTTCAGGCCATTGCGGCGCAGGATCTCCAACAGGACGAAAGCATAGCCGGTCGTAAGCGCGTCCACCGACAATGTCCGCTCGGCGAAGTCTGAAACCCGTGCGATTTCGGGGTGGCTGACGAGGCTCAGGAATCCGCTATCGCTGCCCATGAAGGCGAAGAACTCCGGCTGCGCGCCGATCGGAGCTTCGCCCTGCCCTTCCACATAGGCGACGATATTGTCGACCGCGGTCATGGCGATCTCGAACTGGCCCTGCGCCAGTTCCGTCATCTGGGCGACCGAATTCGGCGTGCCCATGACGCTCACGTCAATACCGTGGCGCGCGAACAGCCCGCGGTCGATCGCGATGTAGAGCCCCCAGTTAAATCCGCCGGGAAAGACGTTGACTCTGATGTGCGGGCGCTGATCACTCATTACGCATCGATCAGCCTGGCATAGGGGCCTGCCCCGCAGACGGCTTGGACACAGGCGGGGACTGAACGAAGAGCGAGATCGCCGCCGCGATCACGCATAGCGCGACGAGCTGCAGGTTTGCGGCACTTCTCCAATCCGACAGCCGCACCAGCCAGCCGATGAGATAGCCGGCGACGGTCGCCGAGCCGTACAGGGTCGTGACGTAGACGCCGGAGGCCCGCCCGGCCAGCGAGTCGGTCACGACCTTTACATGGTAGCCGGCAAGATTGACAAAGATCGTGCCGCTGAAGATCGCGCCGAGCGCGAATGAAGACACTGCCTGGGCAATGAAGCTGGCCGGGCCGTTGAACAGCAATGCGCATACGCCGGCGGCGAACAGGAAGCTCAGGCTCAACACCGTCCGCGCCGGAAGCCGATCGCCCAGCCAGCCGGTGCCGAGCGACACGAGAACGCCCAGACCGTAGGAGCTCATGACCCGACCGATATCGGTCGGCGCAAAGTGCAGTTGCTCGCGCAGGAACGTCGGATACATGCCGAGATAGCCGTAGAGACCCAGACCGAACAGCACGCTCAACACCGCAAGCACCACGGTGTTGCGATTGAGGAGCGTCGCCACACCGCCGACCCGCAACTCGCGGAGCGTGCTGCCGTCGGCTTCGCTGAGCCAGGGGCGCACCACGACGGCGACCAGAACCATCACCACGAAGCCCAACACACCAAAGGCGATCATGGGGGCGCGCCATGTGCCGTAATGCACCAGCAGACTGGTGCCGGCCATAGGACCGATAATTGCCCCGAACGCGTAGGCGTAGTTCAGCGTACCGACGCCGACCGCGCGATTGCGCGAGAAATAGCTGGAGAAGATAGCCAGCAGCGCGGTGAGCTGCATGGCCTCGCCGATGCCGGTCGCGGCGCGGTAGATAATCATGTCGGCGAAACCGGCGGACAGCACGGTAAGGATCGTGCCGATTGAATAGATCAGCATGCCGATCTGGGTCACGGTCTTGCGGGAAAACCGCGACATCAAATAACCGGTCGGCAGCCCGGCGAGCGCCATGCCGAGCGTGAAGATAGTTGACAGCAGGCCGGCTTCCGGCAGCCCGAACCCGTATTCGCGCCGCACGTCGGTCAGCAGCAGCGGGAAGAGCACACGATCCATCCCGTTGATCGCGTAGGAGCAGATCAGCACGGCGATGGCGAAACCAGCGAGGACTCTAATGGCGCGGCCCTCGCCAGTCGTCGCAGCCGCGGGTTTGAGATTGACATCCATTTGAGCGCTCCTCGTGATTTTCTTGTGTGATGTCTTGTCTTGCCACGGCGAGAACCCGGTCTCTCTCCCGTCAGTCCGGTTGCCCCGCGACCGAAATGCACAAAGTCCCCAGCCCTTCGACCGCCCCTTCCATCCGGTCGCCGGGGCGGACCGGCCCGACACCAGCGGGCGTGCCGGCGAAGATCAGATCGCCAGCGTGCAGCTCATATTGACGCGACAGGTTGGCTATGATCTCGGACACGCTCCAGATGAGCTGTGCAATGTCGCCGCGCTGCCGCTCTTTGCCGTTCACGGCCAGCGTGATGCTGCCCTTCTCGATATGCCCGACCTGGGCTACCGGGTAGATCGGTCCACATGGCGCCGATTGATCGAATGACTTGCCGATCTCCCACGGCAGGCCGCGTTCGCGCGCCTCGCGCTGTCGATCCCGGCGCGTCATGTCGATCCCAACCGCGTAGCCGAAAATCAGATCGCGGGCGGACTTGACATCGACCGCGCGTCCGCCGCGGCCGAGCGCGACGACCAGCTCGATCTCATGGTGATAATCGCTGGTGACTGGCGGATAGAACACCGTCTCGCCGTCCATCACCAGCGCGTCGGCTGGCTTCTGAAAGAAGAACGGCGGGTCGCGCTCGTCGGCTTCTTTCATTTCCCGGATATGGTCAACGTAATTGCGGCCAACGCAGTAGATACGGCGCACCGGAAACTTGGCTGCCGATCCGACGATCGGCAGCGCATGGATGTCATGCGGGATGACGAAGCTATCTGCCGCCCCTGTTGCGTTCATTGGCAAGGAGCCCCTTTCAGAGGCGATCATCTGTATACACTATAGTCATGTCAAGCCTCATATGTATACAGTTACGGATGGCTCCTGCCCATTCCGTATGTTAGAAGACGCGTCTAACGTGGCGACACAAGACTGCGAGTGTGGGGATGCCAGCAGAAGCGGATCGCAAACGCCTGCAACGCGCTTCGCAGTCGCCGGCCCCAGAACCGCAGGGCTCGACGCGATCAGCGTGGCTGACTGAGCATCTCCGACAGGCGTTGCTGGACGGCAAATTTCCGCTCGGCAGCCGCCTCAACGAGGTCCATCTCAGCCACCAGCTCGATGTGTCGCGCACGCCCGTTCGCGCCGCGCTGCATGTGCTCGCCGGCGAAGGATTGCTGCGCTACCACGCCAACAAGGGCTTCGTGGTTCGCGACCTCCCACTCTCTGAGGTGGTCGTCGCCTACGAAATGCGGGCGCTGGCGGAAGGCCTCGCGGCGCGGCTTGCAGCAGAGCGCGGCCTCAGCGACGAATCCCGCCGCACGCTTGAGCAAGCACTGGCCGAGGGCGACGCCATCTTGTCGCGCCGCCTGAACCGCGAAGTGCAGCGCGCCGCTTACGCGAACCTCAACGAGTCCTTCCATTCGACCATTCACGCCGCCGCGCAATCGGATCTGCTCAACGACGTGGTGCGCGCCTGCCAGCGGATGCCGCAAGCAGCCGCGCATAACGTGATGGCGTTTGAACTCGCCGACGTGCGCGAGCGCCACAAAGCGCATCACCAGATCTACCTCGCGGTCCTCGGCCGCGAAGGTCAACAGGCCGAGATGCTCATGCGTGCCCACGTGCTGTCGGTGAAGTCGTCGATTGTGCGCAGCCTGGCCCGCCGGGATGGTAGCACCTAGTGGATGCGACGCAGCATACATTAATTAGGATTGGGGCGTGTACTCATAAACGCAAGCTGTCCCGGATGTCAGCTTCCGAGGATATAACCGACATCGCGCCGCCGCGCGAAATTGGTCGCGAATGACCCGTAACTGACCTCGCGTTCCGGGCCACGGTCGTCGAGGGGGCCAAAGGGTACGTTTTCCTTGCTGGGGAACATTGTCTCCAGCCG